>DATHEV010000210.1:0-11252 GCA_035318405.1 Iamia sp. | reverse complement strand
CGTCGACACCCTCGTCGCCAACTACGTCGGCGCCCTCGAGACAGACGGAGAGACCAGCAACACCAAGATCGACGTGGTTCTCGACAGACCCAGGCCGGGAACGTCGCCAGCCAGGCACGGTCGCCCTTACCTTCGACTCGTCGCACGCACCGACGTCCGCGACCCGACTCCGGCACGAGAGCCGAACTTCCGGTAGGCGACCCGTCAGTCGGGCCACGAGACCTGGCAGACGGCTACTCCTCCGGCGCGTGTGTCATCCGCCTTCCAGGACCAACCCAACCGAGACGGCTACATTCAAGGCACGCCATGTCGCCGAGCGTAGGGGGAGGAAGGGACGACGGCAGACGCCGCTGTCCCGAGTACGCGATGCCAGAAATCGTAGATGTTGCCGTGAACGACCTGTTGCTGGATGTCAGCAACGCGAGGTTGCCTGACCCCCAGCCACGAAACCAACAGGCTGCTGCTACAGCGCTAGCGAAGCTCGACCCGAGGGCACTGGTCACCCTCGCTGAGCACATCGCGAGTCACGGCACCGACCCGACGACCCTGCCAGCAGTAGTGGCGACGAATGACCGCCGGAAGCGCTACCGAGTGGTGGAAGGCAACCGACGCGTCCTCGCCTTGAAGGCGCTAGAGACGCCGTCACTGGTCTTCGGCTCTCTCAACAAGGCCCAACAGAAGCGGCTGACTAAGGCAGCCGCAAGGTTTGCGAACGATCCGATCGACGAAATTCCTTGTGTTCTCTTCAAGAACATCAAAGAAGCCCTGACCTGGATCGTGCTGCGGCACTCAGGACAGCAAGGTGGCGCCGGGCTGTGGGGCTGGGGGTCGGAAGAAAAGGATAGGTTCAACGAGCGCCATGGACTTGACCGTCCTGCGGCAAACGCGCGGGAGATCGTCGACTTCCTCGACGAGTACGGGGTACTCGGGCAGCGAGACCAAGCGAAGCAGCGCCGGATTCTCAGTAACGTTGACCGCCTCTTCAGCACGCCAGACGTCCGCCGTCGCGTTGGAATTGATTACATTCGCGGCGGTGGGGTCGTCTCCAGTTGCGACGGCACCGAGACGGCCCGGGTGGTGGGGGCCATCGTCAAGCAGATGCTCGACGGAGACCTTCCGGTTGGGCGCTTCTATGACGCCACGGACAGACGCGCCTTCGCTGCCGCCCTGTCAGGGGGCGATCTGCCTGACGAGGCGGCTCAACTGAGCAAGCCCACCCGCCTTGCGGACCTTCCGAGACGCGTAGCCCGTAAGAAGTCGAAGACGCCGAAGAGCGGTAGCGCCTCCGGCGACCAGACTTCTGACGACGGTTCAAGTAAGTCAGGCGACGACGGTTCGTCGACGAAGAAGCCAGGCAAGAAGGGTCGGGCCGAGCCACGAACGGTACTTATTCCTCGATCATGTCAACTCAACATCGACCCGCCGAGACCAAACGCCATCTACCTTGAGCTTCAGGATCTCAGCGTTGAGAATACGCCGAATGCTTGTGGAGTGCTCTTTCGCGTCTTCGTAGAACTCAGCATCGATCACTACATCGCAGCTGAGAGGATCATGACCGATGCCAAGATGAATAAGAGCCAACTTGGCCAGAAAATGCGCGAGGCCGCGGCCCACATGTACGTTGCCGGCGTGATCTCTGACGCCGTACGGAAGGTTGTAGACACGGTGGCGAACGGCCGGGGTCCCGTCAACGCGTCTGCCTTCAATATGAATCAGTATGTTCACAATCTTCATATCAATCCGTCTGCTCGTGAATTGAGAGACGCGTGGGACGAAGTTCAGCCGTTCATGGAGAAACTCTGGCCATGACCGACTTCGGACAGCAGCGGCGGTTTCCGTCACCTTTGCGGTACCCTGGGGGCAAGGGGAAGGTTGCCAACTTCATCAAGGTACTTCTTCTTGAGAACAACCTTGTCGGGAGAGATTATGTCGAACCGTATGCAGGTGGTGCGGCGGTAGCTCTGTCGCTGTTGTACGAAGACTTCGCAGATCACGTCTACATCAATGATGTTGATCCATCGGTGCATGCCTTCTGGTCGGCGGCACTTCTGAATACCGAACAGCTCTGCCGGAGAATCAACGACACTGACGTGACGATGGAGGAGTGGCATCGTCAGCGTTCGGTGCAAGCCGCGGACGATCCAGATCTGCTGGATCTGGCCTTCTCAACCTTCTTCATGAACCGTACTAACCGTTCGGGCATTATCACGGGCGGCGTCATCGGTGGTCGTGACCAGACGGGGAAGTGGAAGCTGGATGCGAGATACAACAAGGCGGACCTGATTCGAAGGATCCTCAAGGTAGGACGCTACCGAAGTCGAATCCATGTCAGCGGGGAGGACGCGCTCACCTTCCTCGAGCCTTGGCGCACCCCATCGTCTGAGGCATTTGTATACCTTGACCCCCCATACTACGTGAAGGGTGGCGATCTATACCGCAACTCCTACGGACCCGATGACCACGCGAAGGTGGCGCTCACGGTGGCGGCCCTTGGGGTGCCGTGGATCGTTTCCTATGACGCAGCGCCGCCCATTCTGAACCTCTACCAAGAGGGGGTTCGGATTCGGTACTCTCTGGCGTACTCGGCTGCGACGAGAGGCCGGGGGTCCGAGGTGATGTTCTTTAGCGAAGATCTCACTGTGCCAGATGTTGCCTCGCCGGCGGGCGTCAGTTTCGCCACAGTCGACAGCAGAGTGAGCGAGGCAGGCTAGGTAGGTGCGATCTCGCTTCGCCTTACTGGGATGACGTGCCCATGTCCAGCGCCTTAGACAGAAAGCGCCTTCTCGTTGAACGAGTGGAGGAGGTGCTTGGTTGGAAGATCGCTCGGGACGGCCTTGACTGGCGATTGCCGGACGGGCGGCGCCTTATCGTCCTGTATTCTCGGTCGCAGCACGACGGGCGTGACTTCTTTGTTGGGCTGCCGAACCGCCTCGTCGCGGCCGATGCCGTCATCTTGCTACTTGGTAGTGCTCCGGTTGTCTTCGAGTCGGCCCGCTGGCTATTGGCCTACGCTCCCTACATGAGCCATTCCAACGATGGCCGGCCAAATCCAAGGTTCCGACTAACTAGCGAGGGTCTGGTGTTGTCGGTCGCTGCTGCAGGCACTCAGATGTCTGTGGATGATCGGGTAGGCGACTACCTTCGCCTGCGACGAGCGACAGGGCCGAGCGTGGTCAAGCTTTCTGCTTTGGGCGAGCGATTCTCTCCCGAGGATGAGGGCACGTTCGCACGCCGTCGTGATGTTGTTCCCGCTGCAGATCTTGATGCCCTGGATCGAGCAAGCCAGAGTCACGCCCGCACGGTCAACGGGCTGGCGACGTATCTCGAATCGCTGGGCGCTGCGGTCTTCAAGAGTGCGCCCGGTAAGGTTCGATTTGATCTCCTGTGGACATTGAGTGGTTCGTTATACGTGGCGGAGGTTAAGAGCGTCACAGAACTTAATGAGGAACAACAGTTGCGGCTTGGCCTCGGTCAACTGCTGCGGTACCGACATTCCTTGGCGGAATCGGGGAATGTGGCCCGTGGGGTGCTCGTGGCCGAGCGGCAGCCGCGGGACGCTGGTTGGCTCCGCCTGTGTCATTCGCTTGAGGTGACGCTGACCTGGCCGGGGGTCTACGCCGTTCTAGACAGGCGCGCGCAATACTTCGGCCGAACTGGCGTGAACACGCTGCCGGATGTGCGAGGATCCCTGCCGGCTCCAACGGAGGACCGTGGGTAAGCCTCAGTATCTAGTGGCGCATGCTGATCACTCCTAGAGAGGCCGTCCAGACTCTCGAGCCCATGCTTCTACGTCGGCCCTGAGCCAGATGCGGCCGGCGGCGATCTCCGCGACGGGGTCGGGGAAGCCGTCGGTTCGGCTGAGCTGATCGGCCCTTTGGCGGCTGACGCCCAGCAGCTTGGCGATCTCCGTCGTGCCCATCAGGTCCAGCTGCATCGGCGCCGAGCGTATGGCTTCGCCCGACCCTGCTCATGGGTACTCTTGCGTCTGTCAAGGGCTCGCCCGAGCCGAACAGCAGAGTGGCCCCGGCGCAGCTGGAACTGCCCGGGGCCGTGGACGGAACCCCATAGGAGGTCCCGACGATGAGTGACGATAAGCGGCTTCGGCCGCAGGACGTGCCGGCCGAGGCGGTCGAGCCGCTCAGCCTCGAGTCGTTCGCACGGCTCCAGATCGAGGTCACTCGGCTTCGCCGACAGATCGAAGGCGAGATGCGCACCCGAGGTGTGGTCGTGGTCGACCGCGACGGAGTTGAGCGCATCAGGCTCTCGGCCGACGAGGGCGGTTGCCGGGTCGCCCTGCTCGCCCCCGATGGGTTCGAGCGCCTGGCGCTCGAGGAGGGGGACGGCCACGGTGCTCTCCACATCGCTGGGCGGTCGGAGCGGACCGATCCGACTCGGGTCGACGTCTTCGCCGTCGACCCCGAGGACGAGCAGGGCGTCTACGTCGGCATCGAGCTGGTCGACGGCGGCAACAGCGTCGCCGGCTTCACCACGATCGAGTCACGAGCGCCGAGGACCTGGACGGCTCGGCCCTAGGAAGCGGACCGATCGTCCGCCGGGCGGTGCGGCCGGCGGCTCTGATCGATCCATGCCTCGATCTCGGCGGGGTCGAAGCGCAGCAGGTGGCCCCAACTTGATGAACGGGATGCGGCGCTCGTAGACGAGACGGCGCACGTGGCGGACATCGACACCGAGGCGATCGGCGACCTCGGTGATGTTCAGCAGTCGGGTCTCGGTGGTGGGCACGGGTGACCTCCTTGGTCGTGACTCCATAGGCCTCGGCGGAGCGCCGATCGCGACAGGTGAGATGCCACTGGTCTGCGTCTAGGCCCGGGAGCGGCCGTCGGTGACGGCGATCGCACGCCACCGCCATCTGTTCCACCTCTCCAACGAAGGTTCCGCAACTCCCTCATCGCACTGAACGCACCTACGATCAGTCACGAAGAGACCTCCACGACCCGCTACTGACCGGCCACACCGAACTCCTCGACAGCCCCATCAGGCAATGCGACAACGCACCTGATGAGCAACACGGTTGCACTCATGCTGGTGGGGTGGGTTCGGGATCCGGTCTGACCCTCACGTTTGCTGACGCTCTTCGGGGTTGTCTGGAAATTGATTCGTCGGCCGGGTCCCGGGCTCACGTTGGCGCCTCGCCGGCTGGACTGCGTGACCTACTAGGAGCCTGACCAGGCCTCGTGAGTGTGCTCGTCGGCCGTCCTGCTGGCTCGGTGCTGTTGCCATCTGCACCGACATCGAGAGGCCTCGCAGTGACGAACCTGACCGAACTCGCCCCGATCACCGTGGGAGTCGACACCCACGGCGAGACCCACGTCGCGGCCGTGTTGGACCATCTCGGCGGCGTGCTCGCGGTGGCCAGCTTCGCGACCACCGCCGGGGGCTATCGAGATCTGCTGGGCTGGGCGGCCGGTCACGGGACCATCGGCCAGGTCGGTGTCGAGGGCACCGGGGCATGGGGCGCAGGCCTCTCGCGGCATCTGCGCAGCGAGGGCGTCGAGGTCCTCGAGGTCTGCCGCCCGGATCGCCAGATGCGCCGGCGTCGCGGCAAAGACGACACGATCGATGCCATCGCCGCAGCTCGCACGGTCTTGGCCGGCGAGGCCATCGGCCCCGCCAAAGACGCCGACGGAGCCATGGAGGCCATGCGGGTCCTGCGGGTCGTGCGCCGCAGCGCCACCAAGGAACGCATCGCCTCGATCAACCAGCTCCGCGCCCTGGTCACGACCGCTCCGGAGAATCTCCGAGACCAGCTCCGCTACCTCAACGGCCGCCGGCTCGTCGCCACCACCGCCCGCCTTCGGCCCGGCTCGACCCTCGATGCGACCTCGGCGACGAAGATCGCCATGCGTGCCCTGGCCCGGCGGATCCAGGCCCTCGCCGACGAGATCGCCGACTACGACCGGCGCCTCGAGGAGCTGATCGTCGAGGTCGCCCCGGCCATGCTCGAGCACTACGCCGTCGGCATCGACACCGCCTCCGCGCTGTTGGTCGCCGCAGGCGACAACCCCGACCGGCTCCGCAACGAAGCTGCTTGGGCTCGCCTCTGCGGCGTCGCCCCCATCCCCGCCTCCTCTGGCGCCCGACACCGCCACCGGCTCAACCGCGGCGGCGACCGCCACGCGAACTCCGCCCTCTGGCGCATCGTGTTGGTCCGCATGGGCAGCCACGAACCCACCCGCGCCTACGTCGCCCGCCGCACCACCGAAGGCCTCTCCAAACGAGAGATCATGCGCTGCCTCAAGCGCTACGTCGCCCGCGAGATCTACTCATCACTCCCACGACCGCCCCTTGACGCGCACTAGGAGCATCAGGTTTCCCTTCGGGAAACCTGCGCCCCGCGGTGCGTGGACGACGTGAGGTTCACGATCACCCCGCTCGGCGGCAGCCGGAGAGACCTCAGCGCAGTGGTCGATGCGATCGTCGACTACCTGCGCCCGACATCGGCTGGAGTGATGTTGCCTGCGCCTGACGACAGCTCGACGACTCGCTACTACGCCGATGGGGGCGAGGAGCCAGGTCGCTGGCTCGGTGCTGGGGCCGACGCCCATGATCTGATCGGCAACGTCCACGAGGGCGACCTGGCTGCGATCCTCTCCGGTCGGGACCCGAGGACGGGCGAACGATTGATCACGGCGCAGGGATCGGCCGGCAGGCGGCTTGAGCTGGGGTCCGGGCAGGCCTCGCGCCACGGCCCGGAAGGTCGTCGCCTCTACGACATCGGCGATGCTGCCGTCGCTCTCGGTGTCACCCAGCGAGAGGTCGTGCGCATGCTCGACATCGGGACCGCGATAGCCCTGGGGCACCTCGTCGTCACCCCGGCGGGTGATCGTGAGAACCATCGTGCTCGCGATCGCGTGCACACGATGTCCCAGGTCAGCGGCTCGTATCTGCTCCCCCTCATCGAGCCCGACGGCACTCGCTACGTCGACGAGAGCGAGCTGTCGCGATGCGCAGCGGCTCGTGCAGACGAGGTCGACCCCGCCCTCCTTCGTGCACTCGGAGGCGACGACGACCGGATCCCGATCGCCGACGCCGCCCGGCTCGTCGGGGTGACATCGCAATACCTCCGACGCCTTGCCGCCGCCTACGAGAAGGATCGCGACCGGATCGAGCGCCAGCTGGCGTCGGGGCAGCGCCCACGTCGCGCCTACCTGGTCGCTGAGCGCGGCACCCGGGACGAGTGGCTCGTGAGCCGCCGGAACCTGGTCGCCTTCGCCGAGCGGCGTGTGCCGCCAGCCGTGCGGGTCGGGTTCGACTTGACCCTGACGACCGAGAAGTCGCTGGGTGTGCTGGCGTTGCTGAGCGATCCCGCCGTCGGTCGGGAGGTGCTCAGCGCTATCCAGGCGGGCAACGACCAGGGCCTCCGATGGCTCGAAGGGCGAGCCGCACGAGCCCGCTCCGGCGGCGAGTCGGTGGCCGCCGAGGGCTGGACCGTGGCGTCGTTCCGCCACCTGACCTCACGAGCCCTCGACCCCTTCCCTCACCACCACAACGTCGTGGCCAACTCGGTGGAGCTGCCCGACGGCCGCCGCCGCGCTCTCGATGCCCGGCACCTGTATCGACACGGGCGGGCAGCGTCGGCCATCGCCACCGCCGAGATGCGCCACCGCCTCACCACCCGACTTGGGATCGCGTGGCGTCGTGGTCGGAAGGGCGGCTGGGAGGTGGACGGCATCGACGACACGGCGATCGCCGAGTTCTCCCGGCGCCGAGGCGAGATCGACGAGGCGCTCGTCGAGCTTGAGGAGGCTCTTGGTCGAGGTGCCGACCCCAGCGAGGTCGAGGACATCGTGCTGAAGACGCGACCGGCCAAGACCCATGTGCCGGCGCGCGACCTGGTTGCGTCGTGGAGGGATCGAGCCGAGGCGATCGGGTTGGATGCCTCGAGGCTGGAGGCCATCTGCGGTCGGGACGTGCACCACTCAGCGCCGGCGCCAGCGCCGGAAGAGGTCTGGGCCAGGCTCGCTGCGCCGGACGGGATCTGCGCCGGTGGCTCCGTGTTCGACCGAGGTGCCGTGCTGGCCGGCCTCGTGGACCTCGACGTGGGGGACGCGTCTGCCCCGCGCCCGCTCGTCGTCGATGCCGCCCGGCTCGAGGAGCTGGCCGACGGCTTCCTCGACTCCGAACACGTCGTTCCGCTCCGCGATGGCAACGACGCTCGGTTCACGACCGTCGAGATGCTGGGGGTGCAGCGGCGCATCGCCCAGCGCTACGCCAACTCCCGGCGGCAGCAGGGCCACGTCGTGCCGAGCGAGATCATCGATGCTGTTCTGCAACGAGCGCACGGCCACCTGACCGACGAGCAGCGAGGCCTGGTTCGAGCCTGGTGTCGATCCGGCCGCCAGCACCGGACGGCCATCGGACGAGCGGGCGCCGGCAAGACGACGACCGTCGCAGCCTGCACCGATGCCTGGAGGGCGGCCGGCCTGCGGGTGCTGGGCGCAGCCGTTAAGGGAGAAGCCGCGCGCACGCTGGCCGCCGCGACCGGCGCCGACTGCGAGACCGTCGCCTGGTACCTCGCCCACGACGACCCCCACGACTTGCCGCTCGACACCCGCACCGTCCTCGTCGTCGACGAGGCCTCGACCCTGTCCGACAGAGACCTCGACGCCCTCATGGCCATGGCCGAGCGAACCGGCGCCTCCCTGCGGCTCATCGGAGACCCGGCCCAGCACGGGGCAGTCGCGGCTGGCGGCATGTTCCGCGTCCTGTGCGAGCGCCATCCGACCGCCGAGCTGACGTCCACGCATCGGACCACGCACGAAGGCGACCGGGCCGCCGCCGAAGCACTGCGTAGCGGACGAATCGACAAGGCACTGGACCACCTCGCCGACGCCGGCCACCTCCACGTCGTCGAAGACGAGCTGGCCGTGCACCGAGACGTCCTCGCCCGATGGTGGGCAGCCCACCTGGACGGTGACGACCACCCGATGGTCGACCGACGCAACGTCACCCGCCACCGACTCAACCGGTTGGCCCACGTCCTGCTCCGAGCAAATGGGGAGGTGGGCGACGAGGAGATGGTCACCACCGGAGACCGCCGCTTCTCGGTCGGCGATCGGGTCGCGGCCCGACGTCCGGACCGCAGCCTGCACGTGGACGGAGATCGCCGGGCCTACGTTCGCAACGGAGCCCAGGGGACCGTCACCCACCTGGCGGACTACGCCCTGGTCGTCGCCTTCGACGGCATCGGCACGGTGCAGGTCCCACGGTCCTTCATCGACGGCCAACCGCCCGGTCTCGACCTCGCCTACGCCCTTACAAGCTACGCCGTGCAGGGCGCCACCCACGCTGTCTCGACCAGCCGCATCGACCCCGGCGCCACCCGCGCCGAGGCCTACGTCGACATCACCCGAGGCCGCACCGCCAACCACCTCTACCTCACCCAGCCCCCCGACCCCCTCAGCGGCGAGACCCTCCCACGAGCGCCCGCGCTCCCAGCAGAGCAAGCCACCCTCCACCGCCTCGAACGCTCGCGTCCCGAACTCACCGCCTACGAACTGACGCAGCAGCGACCAGGCGAGCGCCGATCGGTCGAGGCGCCGACTCGTTGACCCTCGTCGAGTCGTCCGTGCGCCGCCATTGATCCATGCTGTTGCCACATCTTCAAACGAAGATGTGGGAACGTCCGTTCGCGCGTGGCAGTTAGCCTTCTGGGCATGGGCGACGCACCAGATTCGGACGGGCCGTACCAGTCGGCGGCAGATCTTCCAACGATGATCGAGATGACCGAACTCCTCCGGTTCGCCCGGATTGCGGGCTGGTTCATGGGCGCCGAGATGAGACGCAAGGTGGCTGACGTCAGGGAGGAAGTCGCCAAACTCGTGCGCGATGTCGACCGCTTCTACGAGCTGCTGGGGCCCCGGAACTGGGTCTACTTCGACTTCATCAACTTGACGGCGGTCGAGAGGATCCTCGCCTCCCAGGACGCCGATGAGGCCGAGCGACGCCTGGAGGAGCACCTGTCAGACGTTGAGGCCCTTAGGGTCTACGTCCGCCGTTGTCGGTTCCGCGAGGGCATGCGCCCCCGCGGGCAGCTCCTCGAGCGTGCCCTCATCGACCAGGCGGAAGGTCGCTACTACGCGGTCGTATTGGTCTTGCTGGCGGTGATGGACGGCTTCGTGAACGACCTGAACCCGGCCAACCGGAAGGGGCTTCACTCCCGGGACCCGAAGGACATGGTCGGGTGGGACAGCGTCGTCAGCCACCACTACGGCCTCAGCCACGCGCACGCATCCTTCGTGAAGCCGTGCTTCAAGACCACCGAGGAGGAGACCACAGAGCTTCACCGGCACGGGCTCGTTCACGGCACGATCGTCAACTACGACAACCCGACGATCGCAGCGAAGGCGTGGTGCCGGCTCTTTGCAGTGGTGAATTGGGCTGAGAGTTTGGAGAAGCAGCAGAAGGAGGCCGCCAAGCCTCCCAAGCCGACGTCGGTTCGGGAGATCCTGCGCGATCTCGCCCGAGACGCGACCGAGCACGGCGCCGAGATGAAACTCCACGACGAGGGCATAGCCGCATGGTCCGCCCGGACGGTCTCGCCGGACGACGCCACCTTCGACAACGACGACATCAAGCTGGCGACAGAGAAGTACCTGTCGGCCTGGAAGGCCAAGCAGGTCGGAATCATGGCGGACCTGATGCAGCTCAACATGCGAGAGGAGACGGCGGGCAGGACCGCCGGCTCTATCAAGGCGGACATCGCCGACTTCGACCTGAGTGACTTCGTGATAGACGGCGTCGCCTACACCGCTCCGGCCCTGGCCGAGGCCACGGTTTCCCTCGTCCTCAACGGTGAGACGAAGCCCGGGAATCTTGAATGGGTCTGGGAAGACGCGAACGGCAGGCCGGTGACGGTCAACGTGGACGGCGCCTGGCATCTGCAGAATTGGGGTCCCTGGGCCATCACGGCGCCGCGTCGGCGGCCGCCCGAGGAGTGATGCGCGTCCCTCGGCTGATGCTTCGACCGCTCGGGTCGGCCTGAGTTCACAGCAATGCCATCAACCGACCGATTCGGTGCGGGAGAGCGATAGGCGGCACCGCCCGCTCCCATGGCGTGCGTCACACAGACGGCGGGTCCCTGCGACGCAGTCGTCGGTCAACCTCGTCGGGATCGAGGTCGGGCATGGTTCGGAAGCGCTCGAGCAGATCCTCCGCGTCGGGCCGCTTGAAGTCGACGCCGTCGAAGTGCTCCGGAGCCAGAGCGATAGCAGCGGTGGCAGCGTCGATGA
>DATHEV010000209.1:0-11135 GCA_035318405.1 Iamia sp. | reverse complement strand
GCCGCCGAAGGAGCTCTTGACCCCGAGCAGCAGCAGCGGGGCGGCCTCGCCCAGGCCGCGGGCCAGGGCCAGGATCGTGCCGGTGAGGATGCCGGGGAAGGCGTTGGGCAGCACCAGCGTGCGCACCACCTCCCAGCGGGTCGCGCCGGCGCCGAATCCGCCCTCGCGGAGCGAGGCCGGGACGGCCCGGATGGCCTCGGCCGAGGTGATCACGATGATGGGCAGGACGAGGATCGAGAGCGTCAGGCCCGCCGCCAGCAGGGACTCGGTGCCGACCAGGCTCTCGAACCCGCCCCGAGCGAAGATCGCCGCCCCGAGCAGGCCGTAGACGATGGCCGGGACGCCGGCCAGGTTGCGGATCACGACGGCGACGATCCGGGTGAAGAAGGTGTCGGCGGCGTACTCCTCGAGGTACAGGGCGGTGGCCACGCCCAGCGGGAACGCCACCACGGCGATGATGACCGCCATCTGGATGGTCCCGGCCAGGGCCTGGTAGACGCCGGCCACGTCGGGGCTGCTGTTGGTGTAGCGGCTGATGAAGTCGATGGGGCCCCGCTCGAGCAGGTAGGGCACACCGACGCTGGTGGTGTCCCACAGCAGCGCCACCAGGGCGGTGAGGACGAGGCCGAGACAGCCGAGGAGCAGGAACCGGAAGGCCTGCCCGGCGATGTCGGCCTTCTCGCCCTTCAGCTTGGCGGCGACGACCTCGCTCGTGATCTGGGTGGGGATGACGCTCAACGGTGGTCCGCCTCGAGGTGAGGAGATGGGCGCACGTCGTTCGCGCCACGGTTGCACCGTTGAGCGTTGACGACGTGCTTGCTGGGTCGCTCGCTTCGCTCGCTCATGTCGTCGATGCCTCAGTAGGTGATGCGCACGCGACGGACGAAGCGGGCGGCGAGCGAGTTGAGCGACAGGGTCATGAGGAACAGCACCAGGCCGAGGAAGAAGACCGACTCGTAGGGCTTGCCCCCGGTGGACTGGTCGCTGCCGGTGAGCACGCCGGTCATGGCCGAGGTGAAGGTGATGCCCGGGCTGAGCGGGCCATCGGGGGTGGCGGCCGACCCGCCGGCGGCGATGAAGACCACCATGGTCTCGCCGATGGCCCGGGACAGGGTGAGGATCACCCCGGCCACCAGGCCGGAGATCGACGCCGGCACCACGATCCGCACCACCGTCGTGATCTTCTTGGCGCCGATCCCGTAGGAGGCCTCCCGCAGGGACTGGGGCACGGCCCGGAGGGCGTCCTCGGACACGGAGGTCATCAGGGGGATGCACAGGAGGCCCACGCCGAGCCCGGCCACCAGCAGGTTGGCCGTCGGGCTGCCCGAGAAGATCCGCTGGGTGATCTCGGGGGCGATGTAGCGGAAGGCGAAGACGCCGACGACGACCGACGGGATGCTGGCCAGGACCTCGATGATCGGCTTGACCACGCGGCGGACCCGCGGGCTGGCGTACTCCGAGAGGTAGACGGCGGCGCCCAGCCCGACCGGGGCGGCCAGGAGGATGGCCGCCAGCGTCACGTACAACGTGCCGAGGGCGGGGGCCAGGATGCCGTACTGGCCGCTACGGGGCCGCCAGTTCGGGTCACCCAGGTCGGCCAGGCCGCCGTCGGACATGAACCCGATGGCGTCGCGGAGCAGGACCCCGATGATCGCCAGGCTGATCACGATGGCGAGCCCGCCGGCCAGGCCCAGCACCCGGCCGATGAGGGCGTCGACGGCGGTGCGTCCGTCTCGCCGGGACAGGGCGGCGAGGGTGACCGGTTCGGTGGTGCTCAAAGCGGGTTCCTGGGGGCGAGGGGCCGGAGCAGCGGGGTGATGACGCGCAACCTACGGAGCCGAGGTGGCGCACCGGCCGGGAGCGGGTGAACGGACGGTGAACGGGGGGCCAACGTTGATGGACCGACGGCCCGGGCAGGGACGACGGAGCCCCGGCGCCGTGGGCGCCGGGGCTCGTGACGTCCCGCTCGGTCGGGGAGGGGCTAGCCCGCCGCGACCTGGGTGCCAGTGGTCCTGTCGTCCCAGGTGGCGATGGTGCCGGTCTCGTCCTCGAGGGCGACGTAGTCCTTGCCCTCGACGAAGTCGGTCAGGCCGTCGAGGTAGAACTGGACGAAGGCGTCCAGGGCCTCGTTCTCCTCGGCCTTGGCCGCGTTCACGTAGATGTAGAGGCTGCGGGAGAGCGGGTAGCTGCCGTCCTGGATGGTCTCCAGGGTGGGCTCGACGCAGTCGCCGCCGGGCTCGGCCGAGATCGGCATCTTCTTGACGCTGTCGGCCTGGTCGGCGAAGGCGAAGCCGACCCAGCCCAGACCGCCGGCCTCGGCGGCGACGCCCTCGATGATGGTGTTGTCGTTGGCGCTGGCCGAGTAGTCGGCGCGGGTGGTCTCGGCCTGGTCCTCGGTGATGTCGCCGGACTCGAGACGGGCGTCGGCCGGATCGCCCAGGGCGATCTCGATGAAGCTGTCGTAGGTGCCGGACTCCTCACCGGGGGCGGTGATGACCAGGTTCTCGTCGGGGAGCTCGGTCTCCGAGCCCAGAGCCGACGCCACCTCGGTGGCCCCGCTCCAGTTGTCGACGCCCTCGGCCTCCGGGCCGATCAGGGCGTAGAGGTCGGCGAAGCTCAGGCACTCGACCGGGTTGTCGGGCGAGGTGATGACGGCGATGCCGTCGAGGCCGATCTCGAGCTCGATGTACTCCACACCGCCGGCCTCGCAGGCCGCGATCTCCTCCTCGTTGATCGGACGGGAGGCGTCGGAGATGTCGGTCTCGCCACCGCAGAACTTCTCGAAGCCGTCGCCGGTGCCGGGGCCCTCGACGGTGACGTCGACGGAGTCGTTCTGGGCGATGAAGGCCTCGCGCACGGCGGTCGAGATGGGCTCGACCGTGGAGGAGCCGGAGATCGAGACCGAACCGCTGACGTCGGTGTTGGCCTCCGCCTCGGTGTCGGTCGCCTCGTCGGAGTTGTCGTTGCCGCACGCGCTGGCGGTCAGCAGGAGGGCAGCGGCAAGGGTGGCCATGCCGGCCCTGCGGAAGCGGGTGTGCATTGTGATGGTGTCTCCTCAGAGGTTTCAGGGACGACCCCCGGAGGGGCCTGCCGCGCAACGTACGGAGGAGAGGTGGCCGCCCCCGGTGGCCCAGGTGACACCCGGGTGAACGAGCGGCCAACGTTCGTCGGGTGGTGGGCCGGGAAGGATGAACCCATGACCGCTGCCACCACGAACCGTCGTCTGCTCATCGCCGTGGCCGCCGTCGGCGTGCTCGCCGGACTGGTCGGCATCGGCGCCTCGATCGCCGGCGTCGACGACGACCGCGAGGAGACGTCCTCGGACTCCCCCACCTCCACCACCGCCCCGCCGGCCGAGGAGGACGACGCCGGTCCCGCCACCACGGCCCCACCGGCCGCCGAGGAGGAGGAGGAGGAGGAGGACGAGGAGCCGGCGGCGGGGGACGAGGCCGCCGAGGAGGCGGCCGAGGCGCAGCTCGAGGCCGACGCCGCCGTCAGCCGGGCCGAGGCCGAGCAGATCGCCCAGGGCCAGGTCGCCGGCCCCGTCGACCGGGCCCACATCAGCGACGAGGGCGGCACCGTCACGTGGGAGGTCCGCATCGACGGCGAGAGCGGCCACACCGACGTCCTGATCGACGCCACCACCGGCGCCATCATCGAGATCGACGACTAGACCCCACTCGCGCCGAGCTGGCGATCAGATCCGGCGGCTTCCCGCCGGATCTGATCGCCAGTTGGGAGGGGGTGGGGTCGGGGGTCAGTCGTCGAGGTCGAGCTCGACGATCTCGCCGGTGGCGGCATCGACCTGGACGTCGGCCCGACGCCCGTCCTCGCCGTCGATCTCGACGTCCCAGACGACCCGGCCGTCCTCCCGCTCGATGTGGGCGCGGGACACGGTGCCGGGCGCCTCGGCCAGGGCGGCCTGCTCGGCCTCGTCCTGGGAGACCTCCGCCGCCTCGACCAGGGCCGGGTCCGACACCTCGTCGTCCCGACCGTCGTCGTCCCGACCGTCGTCGTCACCAGGTCCGTCGTCGTCGACGTCGCGGCCGACGACGGCGCCGCCCTCGTCGATCTCCACCTCGTGGCGGCTGCCGTCGGTGCCGTCGACGTCGATGCTCCAGACGGCCTGGCCGTCCTCGTCGTCGGTCTCGGCCCCGACGACCGTGCCGGGCACCTCCTCGACGGCGGCGGCCTCGGCGTCGGCCCGGGAGATGGTGGGCGCCGGGTCGGAGCCGCCGTCGCCGGTGACGGCGGAGGCGATGCCGGCGGCGCCGGCGAGGACGCCGATGACGGCGACGGCGCCGATCAGGAGGCGGTTGGTGCGGGAGGCGGTCTTGGTGCTCATGACGACCACCATCCCGGATCACCCCTGAAGGGCACCTGAAGCCGGCAGGTCCACCACGACCTGGGCCCCGCCGTCGGGCCCGTCGGCCACCCCGATGCGCCCGCCGTGGGCCCGCACCACCTCGGCCGCGATGGCCAGCCCCAGGCCGTAGCCACCGGTCCCCCGGGTGCGGGACTGGTCGAGGCGGGTGAACCGCTCGAACACCCGCTCGCGGTCGGCGATCGGGATGCCGGGGCCGTCGTCGGCGACCCAGAACCGGACGGTCGTCCCGCTGGCGTCCACGCCCAGCCGCACCGTGGCGGTGGCGTGGCGGGCGGCGTTGTCGGCCAGGTTGCGGACGACCCGGGCCAGCTGGCCGGCGTCGCCCTGGACCTGGCCGGCGGTGACGGCCGAGGCGTCGACGGACACCGCGCCCAGGCTCCGCAGCCGGGCCGCCTCGGCCAGCACCAGGTCGTCGATGTCGACGGGCCGGCGCACCGCGGCCAGGGTCCCCTCGTCGGACCGGGCCAGGAGCAGCAGATCCTCGACCAGCGCCTGCATGCGCAGGTCCTCGGCCAACAGCCGGCCGGCCAGTGCCTCGACGTCGACCACCGCCGGATCGGCCTGGGCCACCTCCAGCTCGTGGCGGATGGTGGCGATCGGGCTGCGGAGCTCGTGGCTGGCGTCCGAGACGAACCGCCGGGTGCGGTCCCGCCCGGCCTCGAGCCGGTCGAGCATGGCGTTCATCGTCCCCGCCAGCCGGGCGATCTCGTCCCGTCCCCCCGGGGCCGGCACCCGGCGATCGAGCTCGGCGTCGGTGATCGCGGCCACCTCGCGCCGGATGGCCTCGACCGGCCGCAGGGCCCGACCGGTGACGACCCACGTGGTGGCGGCGACGAGCAGGAGCAGCAGGGGCACGCCGACGAGCAGGCTGCTGGCGACCGTGCCGGTGCCCTCCTCGACGGCGTCGGCGCTGCGGGCCACCACCACCAGGCCCTTCTCGTCGCCGATGTCGACCGAGTCGGCCACCAGGCGGTAGTCGTCGCTCTCGTCGGGCACGTCGACCGAGCGCCCCTCGACCTCGTCGGTGGCCAGCGCCTCGACCCCCGCGAGGTCTTCGCTGGCGGCCAGGACCTGCCCGTCCTCGCCGACGATCTGGACCAGGGCCTCGTCGTCGTCCTCCCCGACGAGCGAGGCCGGCTCGCTCCCCGACTCCAGGGCGGCGATCAGGTCCTCGGCCCGGAGGTCGGCGGCGGCGTCGACGCTGGCGGTCAGGTCGCGCCGCAGCAGCAGCACGACGAGCACGCCCGCCACCACCAGGGCCACACCGACGACGACGGTGGCGCCCACCGTGGTCCGCACGCGGACCGACAGGCGGGCTCCCCGCGGGGGACGGGCCTCAGCCGCCATCGGCCGCCATCCGGTAGCCGCTGCCCCGCACCGTCTCGATCGACGTCCGCCCGAACGGGATGTCGACCTTCTTGCGCAGGTAGCGGACGTAGACCTCGACGATGTTGGGGTCGCCCTCGAAGTCGTCGTCCCACACGTGGTCGAGCACGTCGCGCTTGGACACGACCTGGCCGGCGTGGCGGACCAGGTGCTCGAGGACCGACAGCTCGCGGGCGGTCAGGGCGATCTCGACGTCACCGCGCCAGCACCGGCGGCCGGCCGGGTCGAGGCGGAGGTCGCCGACCTCGATCACGGCCGGCCGGGCCGGGGCGCCCCGGCGCAGCAGGGCCCGCAGCCGGGCGACGAGGACCAGGTGCGAGAAGGGCTTGGTCAGGAAGTCGTCGGCGCCGGTGTCGAGCGCCTCGGTCTCGTCGAGCTCGCCGTCCTTGGCCGTGAGGATGAGGATCGGCGTCCACACCTCGGCCTCCCGCAGCCGGCGGCAGACCTGGAACCCGTTCATGCCCGGGAGCATCAGGTCGAGGACGATGACGTCGTAGGCCGTCTCCTGGGCCCGCCACAGGCCGTCGACCCCGTCGTGGGCCAGGTCCACGGCGAACCCGTCCGCCTCCAGCCCGCGCTTCACCGAGGCCGCCAGTGCCTCCTCGTCCTCGACCACCAGCACGCGCACCCGCCCACACTGCCAGGCCGCTCCTGAACCGGGGCTGAGGATGCCGACCGGCGGCGCTCAGGTCGCCGGTTCGGCCGGGCCCGTCGTGCGGGCGTCCCACCGCTCGACCGTCGCCTTCGGGTCGGGCTGCTCGATGTAGTCGGCCAGCTCCAGGAAGTCCGGCAGGCCGGCCAGGTAGAAGTCGACGAAGGCGGCCACCTCGGGGCGCTCGGCGGCGGCGGCCGAGACGTAGATGTAGAGGTCCCGGGAGATGGGATAGCTGCCGTCCTGCACCGTCTCCCGGTTCGGGGTGATGCAGGGCCCCTCGGGCTCGAGGGCGATGGGGATGATGGCCACGTCGTCGGCCTGCTCGGCGTAGGACAACCCGACCCACCCGAGGCCGCCGGTGTCCGCCGCCACGCCCTCGACGATGGTGTTGTCGTTGGCGCTGGCGGCGTAGTCGACGCGCGCCATGGCCGCCTGCTCCTCGGTGATGGTGCCGGCCTCGACCCGGGGCTCGGCCGCCGTCTTCAGGACGAGCTCGATGAAGGCGTCGTAGGTGCCCGACTCCTCGCCGGGCCCGGTGAGCACGAGGCGCTCGTCGGGCAGCGTCGTCGTCGACCCCAGCTCGCCGGCCAGGTCCTCGGCCTCGGCCCAGTTCCCGACGCCCTCGGCCTCGACGCCGATCAGGGCGTAGAGGTCGGCGAAGGTCAGGCACTCGACCGGGTTGTCGGGCGAGGTGATGACGGCCACCCCGTCGAGGCCGATCGCCAGCTCGATGACCTCGATCCCGTCGGCCGAGCAGCGCTCCAGCTCCTCGGGCTTGATCGGCCGGGAGGCGCCGGTGACGTCGGCCCCGCCCTCGCAGAACCGCTCGAACCCGTCGCCGGTGCCGGGCCCCTCGACCGACACGTCCACCTCGGCGTTCTGGCCCCGGAAGGCCTCGCCGGCCCGCGACGAGACCGGCTCGACGGTCGACGACCCGGTGACCGTGACCGAGCCGGTGACGCTGGTGTCGGCCCGGGCGTCGGTCAGCAATGCGTTCTTGTCCGAGTTGTCGTTGCCGCAGCCCGCCCCGAGGAGGACGAGGGCGGACACGACGATGGCGAGGGGGCGCATGCCCGGTGTGGCCTCCAGGTGAACGGAGGACCGACCTTAGGAGACGAGCCGCCCGGCGAGGCGACCCAGAAGCACAGTGTCCTGCTCTCCGAGGCCCTGCCGAGGAGATGTCCGCCGCGAACCGGCCCTCTCCGCGCCGGTCCTAGTGCCGCCTCAGAGCTGGTTGCTCACCTCGACCAGGTTGCCGTCGGGGTCGCGGAGGTAGACGGAGAGGATCGGCCCGGTGGCGCCGGCGCGCTCGCCCGGCCCCTCGACGATGGCCACGCCCTCTCGGGCCAGGTGCGCCACGACCTCGGTGATGGGCGTGTCGGTGAGCAGGCACAGGTTGCCGCTGCCGGGCACGGTGTCGAGGGCGATGGCGGGCGCCGTCCCCGCGTCCTGGAGGCTGATCTTCTGGTCCCCGACGTGGAGCGACCACTTCCCGGGCCGCTCCTCGCGGGGGACGAGGCCCAGCACGTGCTCGTAGAACCGGCAGGTGGCGGCCACGTCGGCCACGCACAGCACGATGTGGTCGAGAGCCCGGACGCGCACGGGCCCCATCCTGACGTTCTGTCCGTCCCCGTGCACCGCAGAGGGGCACGGGGACGGACAGAACGAGGGATCAGGAGCCGCCGATGAGCTTGAAGACGGCGCCGGTGGGGTCGGTCAGGGTGGCCAGGCGGCCGTAGGGGGTGTCCTCGGCCGGCACGACCACGCTGGCGCCCAGCTCGGTGGCCCGAGCGATGGCGGCGTCGGCGTCGGCCACGGAGAAGTAGACCGACCAGTGGTCGGGCACGCCCTCGGGCAGGAAGCCGGAGGCGTCCATGACGCCGGCGGCGGCCTTCTCGTCCTTCTCCAGCGTGCTGTAGCGGAAGTCGTCGGTGTCGCCGACCGCGTAGGCGTTCCAGCCGAAGACCTTCTCGTAGAAGGCGACCGAGGTGGCGTGGTCCCGCGTGAACAGCTCGAACCAGCCGGGCGCGTTGGGCTCGGCCACCACGCCGAAGCCCGTGTGCCCGAGCGGCTGCCAGAGGCCGATGGCGGCGCCGGTCGGGTCCTGGACGAAGCCCATGATCCCCTGGCCGGGGACCTCCATGGGCTCGAGCACCACCGTGCCCCCGTTCTCGGTGGCCGCCTTCGCCGTGGCGGCGGCGTCGTCGGTGTGGAGGTAGACGGCCCAGAGGTCGGGCCTGTCGCCGCCCCCGTCGGGCATGGTGCTCTTGTCCATGCCGCCGGCGACGGGCGTGCCGTCGAGGGAGAAGGTGATGTAGCCGCCGTACTCGGGGCCGCCGACCTCCGAGGTCCAGCCGAACAGGCTCTCGGAGAAGAGGCGGCTGGCGTCGCTGTCGGAGGAGGTGAGGTCGATCCAGCAGGGGTGGCCGGGGGGCATTCCGTCGACGTGGGGCATGGGCGGTGGGTCCTTCGGGATGGGTGGGCGAGGATGCCACCTACCGACGTCGCCCACCGCCCGAACTCATCGCGATCTCAGCCTCCGGTGAGGCGGGCCTTCACGAGGACCGAGACGGCCTTGCCGTCGGCCCGGCCGGCGACCTCGGCCTGGACGGCCTTCATGGCCGGGCCCATGTCCTTCGGGGTGGTGAAGCCACCGGCCTCGAGGACCCGGGCGACCAGCTCCTCGACCTCGGCCTCGGTGAGCCGGGCCGGGAGGTAGCGGGCCAGGATCTCGCCCTCGGACCGCTCCTTGGCGGCCTGTTCCTCGCGCCCGGCGTCGGCGAAGGCGGTGGCCGCCTCGTCCCGCTTCTTGGCCTCGCGCTTGATGATGGCCACGACGTCGTCGTCGGTCAGCTCGTCGGTCGCCCCCTCCGCCACCAGTGCCTCCTTCATGGCGGCCAGGACCGACCGCAGGACGGCGGTGGTCAGCTGGTCGCGGGCCTTCATCGAGGCGGTGAGGTCGGTCTGGATCTGCTCGGCGAGCATCGGGGCCTCCTGGGGCATCGGACCCGTGAGGCTACGCCCGGGCCGGGGGCTCCCAGCCCTCGAGCTCGGCCATCCGCCGGAAGAGGTCGACGACGCCGGCGGCCTCGTGGCTCGGGTCGAGGTGGCGGAAGGCGGTCTCGACGTTGACGGCGATGCGGCCCTCCTCGCCCCATGCCGCGAAGGGCGAGCCCTGGAGCTCCCGGGCGAGGTCGCGGGCGGCCTCGGTCGCCGTCATGCCCCGGGCGAAGCGCTCACGCGTCTCGCCGTCGACCCAGGCCAGGTAGTCGCGGACCCGCACCACGCCGGCGGTGTCGGTGACCGGTCCGTGCCCGGGGACGACCGCCGCCGGGTCGAGGTCGACGATCAGGTCGCAGGCCGCGACCCAGCGGTCGAGGGGACCGGCCCAGACGATGGGCGTGCCCTCGATGAAGCAGATGTCGCCGGTGAAGACCACGCCGGCGTCGGGCACGTGGACGATGGTGTCGCCCTCGGTGTGGGCCGGGCCGACCTCGACCAGGTCGACCCGGGTGCCGGCCACGTCGAGCCCGAGCCGGTCGGAGAAGGTCCGGGTCGGTGGCGTGAGGGTGATGCCGTCGAAGTCGAAGGCGCCGAAGAAGTGCTGGAACAGGGCACCGACGGGACCGGGCGCACCCTTCAGGGCGGCCATCGACGCCGGCGGCACCTCGGTGATCTCCCGGGCGGTGGCGTCGGAGGCCACGATCTCGGCGTCGGCCACCAGCTCGTTGCCGTAGCAGTGGTCGCCGTTGGCGTGGGTGTTCACGAGCGTGGCGATGGGGGCGGCGTCGGTCAGCGGCGCCAGCCCGTCGAGCATCGCCTGGGTCAGCCGCAGGTCGAACAGCGTGTCGACGAGCAGCGAGGCGCCGTCGCCCACGACGAGCCCGGCGTTCGACCAGCCCCACCCGCCGTCGGGCTGGAGCCAGGCGTGGCAGCCGTCGCCGACCTGGTGGCGGCCGGTCTCGAAGGGGATCTCGCGCGGGTCCATCGAGACGGGACCGTACGGGATCAGTCCTCCTGGGACCGGGCGTAGTACTCGGCGCTGGCGATGACCTGGCGCACGAGGTAGCGCTCGCCGTGGACCTTCACGCGCGACATCCAGTAGTCGATCTCGCCGGCGCCCGGGTCGCGGCCGAGGAGGTCCTCGTACACGGCGCCGACGTGCCGGCTGAGGCCTTCGGGCGAGGCGAGGAGCCGCTTGGTGGCGTTGCCCCTGCTGATCCGGCCGTAGGAGAGCTCCGTGCTCCAGTAGTCGACCTCGGCCTCGGAGGCCGGCCGGCCCAGCAGGATGTCGTAGAGCCCGGCGACGAACCCCTCGCTGTCGTCGAACCGGCTCGTGGACTCGTGCCTGTTGAACAGGTACGCCCGGACCGCATCGGGGCCCTCCGTCCGCAGCCGCTCCGCCCAGTAGGTCCGACCCTCCGGCTCCGCCGGGCGGCCGAGGACCTCGAGGTAGAGCCGGTCCGCCAGGTGGCCCCGGCTCTCGAGCGAGCCGACCAGGTTGCTGGCCAGCCGGCCGGTGGACACGCCCCGGTCGCGGCCGTAGGTCCACGTCTCGAGCCCGGCGGCGTCAGCGGTGCGGCCCAGCACGTCCTGGTAGGCGGCCCGGATCCACAGCTCGTCGGGCGTGTAGGGGTCGTCCCCGCAGCGACGCCCGGCTCCGTCCGCCCCGGTTCGGAACTCCCAGGACGTGGGCGGCGCGGCGTC
>DATHEV010000208.1:0-3684 GCA_035318405.1 Iamia sp. | reverse complement strand
GGCCCCCGAGGACACCGTCGAGCGGGCCCGCACCGTGGCCCGCGACCTCCGTCTCCTCGTCTGAGGATTCGCCTCCAGTGGCCCTCGGGCCGTGCCAAGATGTGGGCCGCGGCGCACCTTGCGACGGGGAAGGGGAATCATGCAGCAGGTCAAGAGCGGTTGGCGGTTCGCGGTCCTGGCGGTCATCGCCGGGATCCTGATGGTCGGGCTGGGAGGGTCGCCGGCGTCGGCCGATCCCGCCTGGGTCACGCGATCGCCCAACACGCTGAGCAACCAGTACCAGCTCAACGGGTGCGTCTACAAGGTGCGCTACGGCGGCTTCGGTTCGGTCGCCTACGCCCAGGTCCGCATCTACAACCCGACGATGTACTGCGGGGGCGCCGGCGTGGGGCTCGTGTACGCCGACGGCTCCGGCACCCACGAGATCACGACGAGCTTCTCCGCCGGCTACATCACCGGGACCGACGCCTGCGGGGCCTACCGGGAGGTCCAGGCCACCTCGCCCGGATCGGCCTACGCCCTGGGGGTGAAGGCCATCGTCCCGGGAATCGAGTTCGCCGGCCGGCGGTACTACGGCGCCGATGGCCTCAACGGCCAGGCGGTCTACGCGTACTGCTGATCGCTCGTGCCGCGGCGGCCGGTCAGGTGACCGGCCGCCGGGCGCGGACCACGTAGTGGGCGTAGGGCTCCCACGAGCGCTCGGTGCGCTCGGCCCGCTCGACCACGAGACCGGCGGTCTCGAGCAGCCGGGCCATCGACGCGACGCTGCGGCAGGCCAGCGGCTCGGGCCCGGCCACCAGCCGGTCGTGCACGCGGTTCCAGCGGTACTTCCACCGCGGGGCCACGTCGAGGTCCTTCACGATGCAGACGCCCCCGGGGGCCAGCGCCGCGGCGATGTCGGTGGCCAGGGCGGCATGGGTCTCGAGCGGCAGGTGGTGGAGGGCGTCGCACACCAGGACGGCGGCGTAGCCCCTGCGGTCGTCGAGCCGGGTGGCGTCGCCGACGACGAGCTCGACCCGCGGGCTGAGGTGCTGGGTGGCGGCGATGAGCTCGGCCTTCTCGACGTCGAGGTCGATGCCCTCGAACGACAGGTCGGGGTTCACCTCGGTCAGGTAGCGCTCGACCATGCACAGCCCGCTGCCGAGCGAGAGCACCCGGCCCGACGCCGTCCCCAGCTCCTGGGTCAGCGGCCCGAGCGGGGCGATGGCGTAGCGAGCCACGGCGAAGCCTCGGGCCGCGCCCGGCATCGAGCGGTACGTCGCCAGGGCCCGGCGCACGGCCCGCCAGTCGCGCCGGCCCCGACCCGACGCCGTCAGCGCGCGGACCGGGTCAGGTCGAGTCTCCGTCGCGGCCACGGGCGCCCACGGTAGGGGCCCGCCCGGCGTCGTTCGAAGATGGCGCGCCCGACGGGGGCAGCAGGGCGACGGCCGCGGTCGCCGCCAGGGCCAGCACGTACACCGCCAGCCAGGCCCACGACGGCAGCAGGGGAGAGCGCCAGACCGGGTCGCGGAGGGCGTCGAGGTAGCCGAGCGTGGTGCCCTGGCCGGCCATGTGCCGGGCCACGTGGGCGAAGGCCCAGCCGTGGACCCCCACCAGCACGGCAGCGCCGACCGCCAGCGGGACGACGCCCGTGCGCACCACGTCGGCGCCGCCCTCGGGGGTGCGAGCCTCGGGCGCGGCGGGCCGGCCGATCTCGAGCCCGCTGGCCAGGATGGCCACCCCGACCAGGGCGGGGAGGACGTAGCGGCCCTGCCAGAAGTAGCCGATCGGCGGAAGGCTCATCCCCTCGGCGGTGAAGTTCATGGCGTAGCCACCCACGCCCAGGAGCACGACGACGGCCCGCTCGACGGCCGTGGCCCGGCGCAGCCCGACGGCGACGAGGCCGGCCACCACCAGCCACCACGCCACGACCGGGGGCCAGGGCGTCACCACGTCGTTGACGCCGAACACGCCGACCGTCTGGCGGACGTACCAGCTCCACTCGCCCAGGGCGTGGTCGAGGCCGCTGCCGGGCCGGGGGTCGAGCGGGTAGCGGAGCTGGATGTAGGCCAGCCACGCCACCGAGGCCACCCACGCGACGGCGACGGCGACGCCCCACCGGCGGACGTCGCTCCGGGCCGCCAGCTCCCGCAGCCGGGGCCGGCCGGCCAGCACGGCCAGGACCACCAGGGCGCCGGCGGCGTAGGCGGGGGAGAGGCCCCGCACCACGGTGAGCAGGGCCAGCCCGGCGCCCAGACGGGTCACGTCGCGCCCGGTCACCACCGGCGCCCGGGCCACGACGATGCCGGCCGCCCACACCAGGGCGGCGGCGGCCACCTCGAAGCCGCCCGTGTTCACCTGGCCCGAGAGCCACAGGCACACCGGCGTGGCGCCGGCGAGCACGGCGAGGGCCAGGCGCCGGGAGCCGGCGGCCCGGGCGGCGGCGAGGGCCGAGGCCAGGAGGGCGGCGGTGAGGGCGGCGCTCACCAGACGCATGGCGGCGATGCCCGTGCCGTCGGGCCACAGCAGCGTCGGCAGCCCGACCACGGCGTAGTACGACGGCTGGCCCCGGTACTGGAGGGTGGTGGTGGTGATCCGGTCCCGGCCGCCCTCCAGCGGCGTGCACTCCGGGGGCGGGCCCAGGGCGTCGAACGGCGTCGCCGCCGGGCTGTCGGCGTAGTCGATGAAGCACGTCGCCGAGGAGCGGGCGGAGCCGTAGGCCTCGGGCACCTCGACGTCGATGAACACGTTCCGGCTGCCGAGCAGCTCGGAGGTCGCCCCCCCGACGGGCTGGCCCCGCACCACGGCGGCGGCGCGGATGGCGTGGTCGGACTCGTCGGCCCCGCTCAGCAGCGGCGTGGCCAGCGACCAGGCTGCGCCGGCCAGCGTGAGGAGGGCGAACGTCACCCACCAGGCGACGCGGGGCGGGACGGGGCGGTGGGGGCGGGGCGGCGGCATCGGGGGGAGGGCCGGTCGGGTGCCCGCCCAGCGGTCGCAGAGACTAGTGACGCGGGTCGCGGAGGTCGGGACCGAGCGCCCTAGAGTCGGTGCACGATGAGCGCAGCACCTCCGGTCACCGTCACCTTCTTAGGCGGACTGGGGGAGATCGGTCGCAACTGCGCCGCCGTCGAATCGGAGGGGAAGATCCTCCTGATCGACTGCGGCCTGATGTTCCCCGACGCCGACATGCCCGGCGTCGACCTGGTCCTCCCCGACTTCACCTGGCTCAAGGAGCGGGGCGACAAGATCGTGGGCTGCATCGTCACCCACGGCCACGAGGACCACCACGGTGGCCTGTCGTTCCTCCTCCGGGACCTCTCGTTCCCGATCATCGGGTCGGCCCTGAGCCTGGCCCTGGCCCGGAACCGCATCGAGGAGGCCGGCCTCCTCGACCGCACCGAGATGATCGTCGTGGGCGATCGCGAGCGGCGGTCCTTCGGGCCCTTCGACTGCGAGTTCATCCCCGTCACCCACTCGGTGCCCCACGCCTTCGCCACCGCCATCCACACCGCCCAGGGCACGATCCTCCACAGCGGTGACTTCAAGCTCGACCTCACGCCGGTCGACGGCCGTCTCACCGACCTCGCCGCCATCGGCGCGATCGCCGAGGACGAGGGCGTCCGTCTCCTGCTGGCCGACTCGACCAACGCCGACCAGCACGGCCACAGCCGCAGCGAGACCTCGGTCGGCAAGGTGCTCTACGAC
>DATHEV010000207.1:0-3561 GCA_035318405.1 Iamia sp. | reverse complement strand
GTCGCCTGGTACCCCGGTGACCCACCGACGGGTGCCCGGTTCCCGATGGGGATGGTGATCTTGTACGACGGACTCTGGTTGCCGTCGCTGTCGGTCACCTTGTAGTAGAGCTCGTCGTTGCCCCCGGTGTTGGGTGCAGCCGTGTACGACAGGGTGCAGCCCGTCGACGGGACCCCTCCGCTGAGCGTGGCCGAGCCCTTGGTCGGCGCCGTGGCGATCGAGCAGGTCCGGTTGTCCCCATCGATGTCGGCGTTGGCCAGCGAGTAGACGAGCGGGGTGCCCTTGGTGGCCTCGGGCGTGGTCGCGGCGGCACCCGTCGGGTTGTTGCTGACGACCCAGGTGATCTCGGCGTAGCCGGCACAGCCGGCGGCACCGGGGGCGGCACCGAAGCCGCGGTTCTGGCCGGTCACGGTCGTCGTCCGACCCGAGCAGTCGGAGTCGGTCGTCCCGGCGTTGGTCGTCGCCGGCGTCGAGGGGGTGACGATGCCCGTCCCCGTGCTGCGCACCCATGAGGTGCCGGCGCCGCCACCGCCGGCCGCCTTGTACCCGGTGATGGAGTTCTGGCCGTCGCCGCCGCCACCGCCACCGATGAGGCCGCCGCCGCCGCCGCCGCCGTCGTAGTCGCCGTCGTTGCCGCCGTTGCCGCCCATCCCCGTGTCTCCGGGGCTCACCGCCGGGGTGGCGGTCGTGGTGCCCGGCGCGTTGGCGCCGTCACCGGAGCCACCGCCACCGCCGCCGTTGCCGCCCTGCTGGCCGGCGCCGCCGATGCGGCCGTTGCCCTGGTTCCGGGCGGTCGTGCCGCCGCCGCTGCCGTTGCCGCCGTCGCCGCCGTCGTAGCGGGTGGCGGTCAGGTTCAGGTTGGCCTTGCCCCCGCCACCACCGCCGGCGGCGATGGCGAACACGGAGCCCGAGCCGCACTGAGCGGTGGCGCCGACGCAGAGCGCCGAGGCGGCGCCGCCACCACCGGCGAAGAAGCTCGGCGCCCGACGGCCCTTGGCGTAGCCCTGGGCGTCGACGTCGCCGTTGGAATCGGTGCCGCCGCAGCCGACCTTGGCCCAGACCGTCTGGCCCGCCAGCCCGGCGACGGAACCCTCGACGAGGGAGCCCCGGCCGCCGGACCCGCCGTTCGCGGTGTTGCCCAGGTAGGTGGTGTTGTCGCCGGCGGCGCCGCCGCCGCCCCACAGCTTGAACGTCACCGAGGTGGCGTTGGCCGGGATCGAAACCGATCCCCACGACGTGCACGAGAGCCCGCCGCTCCACGAGCCGAGGGCCGTGGTCACGGGCGGTGAGGCGGCACCAGCGGGTGCGGTCGTGAACGCACCGGTCACCACCAGACACGCCATGGCGACGATGGCCGCAAGCAGCGCCACCGCCCGGCGCGCGGACGTGATGGAACGAGTCATCGGAAGATCCCCCTAGGCGGCGCCCGTCCCAACGAGCGCTCTCACGACCACACTACGGAAGCGTGGTACCACTCCGCAAGGTGCTGAGAGCCGATTTTTCGTCACTCTCTGCGTTCTTTGCCCGGACGCGGGACGGCCCGGGACCCCGATGGTTCGGGGTCCCGGGCCGTCGGCCCGACAGTGGCGGCGTCAGATCGGCGTGAGGGTGGCGTCGAGGGTGACCTCGCCGCCGGAGTCGACGGTCACGACGTCGGCGTCGACCCGCCGGGACCGGTCGAGGGTGTACTCGGTGCGGTGGCCGGTGGCGCTGAAGAGGGCGATGTAGGCGCCCGGTGCCAGGCCCGTCGCGGTGTAGGCACCGGCACCGTCGGTGACGTAGGTCTTCACCGCCGCCCCGTTGCGGTACAGCGTGACCTTGGCCCCCGAGATCGGTGCCGTGCCCTCGGACCCGCCGGTGACGGTGCCGGTGACGGTGGCGATCCGCGGGAGCTCCTCGTCGGCGGTGACGGCGCCGCCGTTGGTCATGGTGACCGCGGCGGCCGAGCCGATGACCTCGCCCCCGCCGGACCAGGTGACCGGGTGGGCGCCGGTGGCGTCCCGGAAGGCGAGCTTGTAGGAGCCGGCGGCCAGGCCCCGCAGGGCGTACTCACCTTCGGCATCGGTCTTGGTGGACTTCACGAACGCCCCGCTCGAGGCCCCGTAGGCCTGGACCGTCACGAACGGCAAGGCGCTCTCCGAGTCGATGACCGTGCCGGCGATGGTGTTCCGGGCCAGAAGGGCGAAGGGCGCCTCGGCCTCGCCGCCCGCGACGACGGAGATGCCCTGAGCGTCCTCCCGGGCGGTCCGGTTCCCCGACCACTTGGTGACCAGGGCCCCGGACGGATCGGTGACCGAGAGGTAGTAGGTGCCCGCCGGCAGGCCCCTCAGCGAGACCGCGCCCTCCACGTTCGGGACCGACCGGAAGGCCGAGGCGCCCGTGGGGGCGGTGTTGTACAGGGCGACGGTGTAGACGCCCGGGTTGTCGATCGTGACGTCGATCTCGGCCCCGGTCGCCAGGCTGGCGTCGATCGAGCCCAGCGCGCCACCGAAGGAGATCGGGGTCGACGTGGAGCGGAGCACCGAGTCGGCGAACCACTCGTCGACGTAGGTCTGGGTCGGGTCCCGGAACACCACCCGGTACTCGCCGGGCACGATGTCGGAGCCCAGGTCGTAGGCACCGGTGGCACCGGTGGTGGCGACGTGGGGCGTGAACCCGACGCCGTCCTCGTAGAGGCGGACGGTGATGCCGGCGATGCCCGCCCCGGAGGTGTCCGAGGTGACGACGCCGTGCACGGCGGCGGGGGTGACGGTGATCGTCACCGTCGCCGACGGCGAGGTGGCGCCGCCGCCGTCGATCCGGGTGTAGGTGAACGAGTACGTCCCCGTGGTGCTCGGCGCCGTGTAGCTCCGGGTGCACGCTGGGCCGGCGGAGACGGTCCCGCCGGTGGGGGCGGTGGTGCTGCACGTCGTCGCATCGCCGTCGGGGTCGGAGCCGCCGAGGACCACGGAGGCGGCCGTCCCGGCGGCGACCGAGAGCTCGATGGCGGACGAGGTCGGTGCCTGGTTGGTGATGGTGACGGTGACGACGTAGGTCGTCGACGTGGTGAACCCGTCGGACACCGTGTAGGTGAACGGGTCGGTGCCGAAGGTGTCCGCCGGCGCCAGGTAGGACTGCGAGCAGCCGGTGCCCGACAGCGTGCCCTTGACGGGCGCCACCGTGATCGAGCACGACGTGGTGTCGCCGTCGGGATCGCTGTTCGCCAGCGCGATCGGCAGGCCGACCCCCTTGGTGGCCGACACCGCTTGCACCGCACCGGTGGGAGCCTGGTTCACGATGGTGAGGGAGACGGTGTAGGTCGCGCTGGAGCGCCCGTCCGCATCGGTGACCTTGTAGGTGAACGAGTCGGCGCCGTTCTCGTTGGCGCTCGCGATGTAGCTGGCCGTGCAGCTGCTGGCCCCGCCGAGGGTGACCGCGCCCTTGCCGGGCTGGGCCACGATCGAGCAGGTGAAGCCGGTCTCGCCGTCAGCGGCCGGGAGGGTGATCGACTTGGCGACGCCCTTGGTGGCGTTGCCGGCGGTCACGGCCGAACCGGTCGGAGCGGGGTTGGTGGTGAAGGTC
>DATHEV010000206.1:0-13018 GCA_035318405.1 Iamia sp. | reverse complement strand
CGGTGGTGCTGGCGGCGCTGGCGTTCCTCGTCGTGTGCTGGTCGGTCTCGGTGGGCGACTACCCGATCGCCCTCTCCGAGGTGCTGCGGACGATGGCCGGCCACGGCGTCGAGCCCGAGCGGCTGGTGATCCACGAGATCCGCCTGCCCCGGGCTGCCCTGGCCGCCTCGGTCGGCGCCGCCTTCGGGCTGTCCGGCGGCATCTTCCAGCGCATCACCGGGAACCCCCTCGCCAGCCCCGACCTCATCGGGGTCAACGCCGGGGCCGCGGCCAGCGCGGTGGCCGTCATCGTCCTCTTCTCGGGCTCGCCCACCCAGGTGGCCCTGGGCGCGCTGGTCGGCGCCATCGGCTCGGCCCTGGCCGTCTACCTGCTCGCCTGGAAGGCGGGGGTGTCGACCTACCGGCTCATCCTCATCGGGATCGCCATCGGCGCCTTCATGTCCTCGATCACGGCGTGGCTCCTCACCAAGGCCGACATCTTCGACGCCTCCCGCGCCGCGGTGTGGCTGGCCGGCGACGTGAGCGGAGCGGGGTGGAACGACGTCCAGCCGTTGTGGGTCGCGCTCCTCGTCCTGGCCCCGGCGGCGCTCCTGTTGGCCCGCCAGCTGCGGATGCTCGAGCTGGGCGACGACGCCGCCCTCGCCCTCGGCACCCGCGTCGAGCGGGTGCGGGGCCTGCTGCTGCTCGTCGGCGTGGGCCTGGCCGCGGTGGCGGTGTCCGCCAGCGGTCCCATCGCCTTCGTGGCCCTGGCCACCCCCCAGATCGCCCGCCGCCTCACCGGGGGCCGCACCGTCGGCCTCATCCCCGCCGCCGCCTTCGGTGCCCTGCTCCTGGGGCTCTCGGACCTGGCCGCCAAGCGCATCATCGCCCCCTCGGAGCTGCCCGTGGGCATCGTCACCGCCATCTTCGGCGCGCCCTACCTCCTCGTCCTGCTGGCCCTGTCGAACCGCGTCGGGAGGGGCGGATGAGCGACCACATCGGGGCCTCCGAGCTGGCGCCGCCGGCCGCGCCCACGACCTCGGGCGCGACCGACCTGCGGGCCGAAGGGGTGTCGCTGGCCTATGGCAGCCGGGTCGTCGTGCCCGACATCGACGTCTCCATCCCGACGGGGAAGATCACCGTCATCGTGGGGGCCAACGCCTGTGGCAAGTCGACCCTGCTGCGCGGGCTGGGTCGGCTGCTCGAGCCGACCGCCGGCTCGGTGCTGCTCGACGGGCGCGACATCCACTCGCTCCCCACCCGCGAGGTCGCCACCCGTCTCGGTCTCCTGCCCCAGACGCCCACCGCCCCCGACGGCATCACCGTCGCCGACCTGGTCGGCCGGGGCCGCTTCCCCCACCAGCGCTGGTACCGCCAGTGGTCACCCGACGACGCCTCGGCCGTCGCCCGCGCCCTCGCCGTCACCGGGACGACCGACCTGGCCGACCGGGCCGTCGACGAGCTGTCAGGCGGCCAGCGCCAGCGGGTGTGGATCGCCATGACCCTCGCCCAGGGCACCCCGCTCCTGCTCCTCGACGAGCCGACCACCTACCTCGACCTGGCCCACCAGGTCGAGGTCCTCGACCTGCTGGCCGACCTGAACGAGGACGAGGGCCGGACGATCGTCATCGTCCTCCACGACCTCAACCTCGCCGCCCGCTACGCCCACCACCTGATCGCCATGAGCGACGGCCGGATCGTGGCCGAGGGGCCGCCGACCTCGGTCGTGACCGCCGAGATGGTCGAGCAGGTGTTCGGGCTGCCCTGCCGGGTCATCCCCGACCCGCTGACCGGCACCCCCCTCGTGCTCCCCCGCCCCGCTCGCGCTGATCGGGCCGGACGGACGTCACACCGTGCCGCGCCGGTCTTTGCGCGGGGACCGCTCAAGCGCCCGGCGGCGGTCGGCCCCAGAGTGAGGGTCACAAACACGACGCTGCACGCGGTGCGGAGAAGGAAAGGGCGAGCCATGGGGCTGTTCGACTCCATCAGAGGGTTCACCGGCGGGGTCGACAGCGATCTCGTCAACCGGGGGATCCCGGCCCGGGGGATCATCGTCGGGGTCGACGTGAACGGCGCCGGCGTCGCCTTCGGGCCCGACCAGTACCGGGTCTGCGACCTGGCCGTCCAGGTCTTCCTCGACGGGGCCCAGCCCTACGTCGCCCAGTGCCGCCAGCGGGTGCACGAGGTCGTGCTGCCCCAGCTGGGTGGCGGCGTGGCCGTCTCGCTGCGGGTCGACCCGCAGGACGGCAGCCGCATCGCCATCGTGTTCGGCGAGGAGCCGCCGGTGGTGACCCTCGGCCCGTCGCCCGACGGCGGCTCGGCCGCCATCCTCGCCGGCGGCGCCCCCGCCGAGGCCGTCGTCGTGGCCAACACCCCCCTCGGCGTCCGCAACCACGAGGGCCACGACCTCCACGTCTTCACCCTGACGGTCATCCCCTCGGGCAGCGACCCGTACCAGGTCCAGGTGGGCAACCCGTTCCCCGCCTCGGCCCTGCCGCTGGTCTTCCCCGGCGCCCGGGTCCCGGTCAAGATCGGACCCGACGGCCCCCACGCCGTCGCCATCGACTGGGCCGCCGCCCAAGGCCCCAACCTCACCAAGTCCTAGCCGTCCGGCGGTCCGGCCGGTCTCGTCCCCAACCGTGGGCGGAAAGCCCCGTATACGGCGGCTTTCCGCCCACAGTTCGAGAGCCGCGCTACTCCAGCCAGCGGCTGAGGGACTCGACCTCGACGAGAGGGTGAGGGCCGGCTTCGGACTCGACCTGGATGTGGATCACGGTCTGGACGCCGCCCTTGGCGTCGGCGGCGGCGGTGATCTGGGCTCTGGCTCGGACCCTCGTGCCGGGGGCGAGGTCGGCCGAGGCGAAGCGGACCTCGCCGGTGCCGAGGTTGAGGCCGGCGGACACACCGGTGACCTGGACCATCTCGGGCATGAAGAGGTTGGTCATCGCCAGCAGCAGGTAGCCGGCGGGCGCGCCGGGGCAGGCCGCCGCGAACCGGTCGAGACGCTCCTGGGTGATCTCGACCCACTCGGTCGGGCCGAGGGCGGTGCCGACCGAGGCCCGCACGGCATCGAGGCCCTCCAGGAGGACCGTCACGGGTGCTGGCTCGAGACGGCGACGACCTCGCCGGTCATGTACGACGAGTAGCCGCTGGCCAGGAACACGATCACGTTGGCGACCTCCCACGGCTCGGCGGCCCGGCCCATGGCCTCCCGCTGGGTGAGCTCGGCCAGCAGGTCGTCGGAGGTGACCTTGGCCAGGAACGGGTGCATGGCCAGGCTCGGGGCCACGGCGTTGACCCGCACGCCGAAGTCGGCGGCCTCGACGGCGGCGCACCGGGTCAGGGCCATGACGCCGGCCTTGGCCGCGGCGTAGTGCGCCTGGCCCTCCTGCGCCCGCCACCCGAGCACCGAGGCGTTGTTGACGATGACCCCGCCGGCGCCCCGGTCCCGCATGTGCCGCAGGGCCGCCCGCGTCGCCCGGAAGGTGCCGGTGAGGGTGACGTCGAGGACGACCGACCACTGCTCGTCGGTCATGTCGACGAGGTTGGCCGTCCCGCCCAGGCCGGCGTTGTTGACCATCACGTCCACACCGCCGAGGGTGTCGAGAGCCGTGGCGAACAGGGCGTCGACCTCCGACTGCACGGTGACGTTGCACAGCGCCGTCGCCGGCCGGGTGCCCGTCTCGTCGAGGAGCCGGTCGGCGGTCTCGCCCAGCCGCCGCTCGTGGAGGTCGGAGATCAGCACCCGCGCCCCCTCCTCGATGGCCCGGCGGGCCACGGCCGACCCGATCCCGGTGCCGGCGGCCGCGGTCACGACGACCCCCTTGTCGGCCAGCAGCCCGTGGCCGGCGACGTAGGGGGGAGGAGTGGTCAGGTCGGTCACGGGGAGCCCTTCAGGCCGGTGGGCGGGGCAGCCCGAGGCCGCGCTCGCCGATGATGTTCCGCTGGATCTGGTTGGACCCGCCGTAGATCGTGTCCGAGCGGGTGAACAGGAACAGCCGCTGGGCGTCGGTCAGCTCGTCGCCCGGCGCGGCGTCGGGCGGCGCGTCCGGGGCGCCGACGAGACCCCACGCCCCGGCGGCGTCGATGGCCAGCTCGCCGAGGGCCCGGTGCCACGACGCCCAGTACAGCTTGGTGATGAGCGCCTCGCGCGGCGTCTCGGCCGACGTCGAGAGCACCCGCAGCGTGTTCCACCGCATGATCTCCAGCTCGGCGTGGAGCTGCACCACCCTCTGACGGACGACGGGCGAGTCCAGCCGGCCGACCTTCCGCAGCCCGTCGACGACGGCGTCGAGCTCGTTGCGGAACGCCAGCTGCTGGCCGAGCGTCGACGCCCCGCGCTCGAAGGCGAGCAGCCCCATGGCCACGCCCCAGCCCTTGTTCTCGCCGCCGATGAGGTCCGCATCCGAGCAGCGGGCGCCGTCGAAGAAGACCTCGTTGAACTCGGCCGTCCCGGTGACCTGGCGGATGGGCCGGATCTCGATGCCGGGCTGGTCCATCGGCACCATGAAGAACGAGATGCCCGCGTGCTTCTTGGGGGCGTCCCGGTCGGTGCGGGCCAGCACGAAGCACCACTGCGCCCACTGGGCCAGCGACGTCCACACCTTCTGGCCGTGGAGCACCCACCCGTCGCCGTCGCGCTCGGCCCGGGTCGAGATGTTGGCCAGGTCGCTGCCGGCGTTGGGCTCCGAGTACCCCTGGCACCACAGCTCGGTGCCGGATCGGATCCCCGGGAGGAAGCGCTCCCGCTGCGACTCGGTGCCGAAGTGGATGACCGTCGGCCCGACCAGGCCCTCGCCGATGTGGCCGAGCCGGCCGGGGCCCTGGGCCCGGGCGTACTCCTCGTACCAGATGACCTGCTGGTGGAGGGTGAGGTCGCGCCCGCCGTCGGCCGCCGGCCAGCCCACGCCGACCCAGCCGGCCGCACCGAGGTGCTGCTCCCACGCCAGCCGCTCGTCGAACAGGGAGTGCTCGTCGCCCGGCCCGCCGCGCCCGCGCACGACGGCGAACTCGCCGCTCAGGGCGGTCGTCAGCCACTCCCGGGCCTCGGCCCGGAAGGCCTCGTCGTCGGCGCTGAAGTGCAGGTCCATGACGGTGCCGAGAGTATCTGACGACCCGTCAGATCCCCGCACCACCGGCGGCGAGGCAGGATCGGGGCCGTGGACGAGCAGACCGGGTTCGACGACGGGCGGCTCTGGCGGGTCGATGCCGACGTCTGGCAGCCGGCCGTCGACCTCTGGACGGCCGGCGTCGACCTGGACCCCGGGACCCACACCTGGGTCCCGATCACCCGGAACGCCTTCGGCACGATGCGGCTGTCGGACCCGGACACCGGCACGAACCTCACGATCCACCCCGCCCGAGGCTGGATCTTCCCGGCCCACGAGCCCGACGACGAGCTGGAACCCGACGACCTGGACGTGTTCGACGTCGACGACAGGCCGCTCTTCCACCGGGCTCGGGAGCGGCTGGGCCCGGTGGACCCCGACACCCTCTACGCCTTCGTCCCCGCCCTCGGCCAGGGTGGCGCGCCCCGGCTCGAGAACCTCGAGGTCGTCGATGCCCTGCCCCACGTCGTCGAGCTGGCGGCGACGACCGAGCGGCGGATCTTCCCCGACGTCAGCATCGCTCCCCGCCGGTGACGTCGCTCGGCCTGCTCCGCCTCGAGTGCGCCACCCACTGCTGACCGACGACCTGCTTGACCCGGGGAAATCGCGGGTCAACAATGGCACATCATGACCGCTCTCCCCGTGCCACCGTTCCGTGACGGCGCCCAGGCCATCACCGCCGAGACCGTCCGCGCCGATCGGTCGGCCCGTCCGTTCCTGCGGCTCGTCGACCGCCACCCGGCCGCCCTCACCGTCCTCCTCGCCGTGCTCAACCGGCCCGAGGTCGAGCGCGAGATGGTGCGCCGGGCGTCGATCCACGAGCCGGCCCTGGCCGCCGCGGTCCACGACCTCGAAGCCGAGCCGCGCCTCGCCGCCGTCCTCGACGACCCCGACGACGGCCTCCAGCTCCGCCGGCTGATCGGCGTGGTCGTGAAGCTCAAGATGATCGAGATGGGCTGGGTCCCGCGCAACCACCCCCGATCGATGCGCCGCTACACCGAGCGGTTCGGCACCGCCGAGACCTACGAGCCGGCGGAGGAGGAGGAAACGTTCCCTCGTGGCAGCCCGCTCGCCGTGCTCGCCGCCCTCGAGCAGCTGAAGCAGATCGGCACAATGGAGGAGCGCGCCCGCGATGTCGATGAGCTGATGGCCGCCCTGGCCGAGACGCGGGCGGCTGAGGGGAGGCCGTTCTGATGTACCTCGTGCTCGACTCCGGACCACTGGGCGCGGTCACGCGCCCCACGGAGCGCCCGGTCAGCATCTGGCTCGCCGAGCAGGTCCGGCTCGGCCTCACCGTGGTCGTACCTGAGATGGCCGACTACGAGGTCCGGCGCGAGCTCCACCGGGCCGGCAAGGAGGAGGGGCTGCTGTCGCTCGACCTCTTCAACCAGCGGGCGTTCTACCTCGCCCTCGACTCGGCGACGATGGAGCTGGCCGCCATGCTCTGGGCCGACGCCCGCCGGGCCGGGAGGCCCACGGCACCCGACCACGCCCTCGACGCCGATGTCATCCTCGCCGCCCAGGCCAACGCCCTGGCCCACCGCAGCGGCGAACAGGTGGTCGTCGCCACCACCAACCCGAAGCACCTGGCCCGGTTCTGCGATGCCCGTCGGTGGGACGAAATCTAGGCCTAGCCCTCGACCGCTCGGGGCGAGCCGGGCTCGACCACCCACGTCGCCGCCGTGGTCACTGCGCTGGCCGCGTCCTGGACGTCGGCGACGACCTGGAAGCGGGCCGTCATCTGGTCGGGGGTGAGCTCGACGGCGAGGTAGCCGTGCTCGTTGAGCTGCTGACGGAGGTGCGGTGTTCGGGCGCTGACGTCGGCGGGGAACAGGACCGACGAGATGGGCGGCGCCATCAGCTCGGTGCAGACCACCTCGCTGTCGGGATCGAACGGCGTGCGGTGGACGTCGAGCACCATGCCGGCGTGGTAGTCGCCGGTGAGGACGACGGGGTTGTCCACGCCGGCCAGCGCCTCGATGACACGGAGGCGAGCGTCGGGGAAGCCGTCCCACGTGTCGAGGTAGAAGGCGCTCTCGCCGTCGGCCGCGCCGGCGTCGACGCCGGCCAGCACCACCGGGTTGCCGACGATGTTCCACACCGCCGCGCTCTCGCCCGTGGCGGACGCGAACCACTCCTCCTGCGCGGCGCCCAGGCGGGTGCGGTCCTCGGCGGTGCGGGCGTCGCAGTCGCCGTAGTCGTCGTCCGTCCCCAGCTCCTCGCGGCAGGGAGGGACGGCGGAGTCCTGGCGCTCGTCGAGCACGTAGATCCGGGCCAGGTCGCCGATGTCGAGGTGCTGGAACACCGGCAGGTCCGGGCCGTCGGGCGCCGGCATGCGGGTCGGGATGTTCTCCCACCAGCCCCGGTAGGCAGCGGTCTTGGCCTCGCCCACCTGGTCCTCGGTGAGCCCGCCGGGCGCGGTGTCGCCCATGTAGTTGTTGCGGACCTCGTGGTCGTCCCAGGTGCAGACGAACGGGAAGCGGGCGTGGGCGGCCCGCAGGTCGTCGTCGCTCCGGTAGGAGGCGTAGCGAAGGCGCCAGTCGTCGACCGACTCGGGGATCCGGTTCGGCAGGGCCCGCGCCCCCGGGTACTCGTAGACGTAGTCGCCGAGGTGGAGGACGAGGTCGAGGTCCTCGTCGAGCATGGCGCGGTAGGCGGCGTAGCGGCCGTTGTCGATCCACTGGCAGTTGGCCACGGCCAGGGCGAAGCGGGCCGGGATCTCGCCGGGGGCGGCGAGGGTGCGGGTCCGCCCGACCTCGCTGGTCCACTCCCCCACCGTGAACCGGTAGTGGTAGTCCGAGGCCGGGTCGAGACCGGCAGCGTCGACGTGGACCGAGTGGCCGGCGTCGGGCTCGGCCGTGGCCACGCCCCGGTTCACGACCTGGGTGAAGCGGTCGTCGGCGGCGATCTCCCAGATGACGTCGACCGGGTCGGTGGGCATGCCGCTGCGGTCGCCCTCGGTGAGCGGCGTGGGCGCCAGCCGGGTCCAGAGGATGACGCTGTCGGATCGAGGGTCGCCCGAGGCCACACCCAGGCCGAACGGGTCGCCGGCCAGCCGGGCGGCGTGCCTGGTGGTCGTCGGACCGAGCGACGTCGTGGTCGTCGTGGTGCTCGACCCCGACGCCCGTCCGGAGCCGTCGCCGTCGTCGCCGCAGGCGGCGAGGGCGGCCAGCGCGGCCGCCCCGATGATCAGCTCGCGGCGCCCCACCAGATGCCGTTCACGCTCTGTTCCCCCTGTGTTCACCGGGCGAGTCTGTCACGACCACAAAGGGCGCGTTCGCTGACACACTGGACCGATGCGCTACGCGGAGTCCGTGATCGACCTGATCGGGGGGACACCACTGGTGCGGCTGAGGAAGGTCGTGGGTGATGTCGCCCCGACCGTCCTGGCCAAGGTGGAGTACCTCAACCCCGGAGGCTCGGTGAAGGACCGCATCGCGGTCCGGATGATCGACGCCGCCGAGGCCGACGGCTCGCTCAGACCGGGGGGAACCATCGTCGAGCCGACGAGCGGCAACACCGGCGTGGGCCTGGCGATCGTCGCCCAGCAGCGGGGCTACAAGTGCACGTTCGTCGTCCCCGACAAGGTGTCGGGCGACAAGATCGACGTGCTCCGGGCCTACGGGGCCGAGGTCGTCGTCTGCCCCACCGCGGTCGACCCCGAGCACCCCACCTCCTACTACTCGGTCTCCGACCGGCTGGTCCGCGAGCTCCCGCTGGCCTGGAAGCCCGACCAGTACTCCAACCCCGCCAACCCGGCGTCGCACGTGGCCACCACCGGCCCGGAGATCTGGGACGCCACCGAGGGCCGGGTCACCCACTTCGTGACCGGCATCGGCACCGGCGGCACCATCACCGGCACCGGTCGCTACCTCAAGGACGTGAGCGACGGCCGGGTGCAGATCATCGGGGCCGACCCCGAGGGCTCGGTGTACTCCGGCGGCAGCGGCCGGCCGTACCTCGTCGAGGGGGTGGGCGAGGACTTCTGGCCCTCGGCCTACGACCCCAGCATCCCGGACGACGTCATCGCCGTGAGCGACCGGGACAGCTTCACCATGACCCGCCGCCTGGCCCGGGAGGAGGGCCTCCTCGTCGGCGGCTCGTGCGGCATGGCCGTCGTCGCCGCGGTGAAGGTGGCGGCGAAGGCCGGACCCGACGACGTGGTGGTCGTCCTGCTGCCCGACGGTGGCCGCGGCTACCTGTCCAAGATCTTCGACGACGGGTGGATGGCCGACTACGGCTTCCTCGACACCAGCGCCGGCGAGCCCACCGTGGGCGAGATCTTCCGGAGCAAGGCCGGCGACCGGCCCGAGCTGGTCCACGTCCACCCCCACGAGACGGTCGGCTCGGCCATCGCCATCCTGCGGGAGTACAGCGTCTCGCAGATGCCCGTGGTGCGGGCCGAACCGCCGGTGATGGCGGCCGAGGTGGCCGGCACGATCGACGAGCGCGACCTGCTCGACCTCCTGGTCAGCGGGACGGCGACGGTCGAGGACACCATCGAGGGCCACATGTCGCCCGTGCTCCCGCTGATCGGCTCGGGCGAGCCGCTCTCGGCCCTGCTCGAGGAGCTGAACCGGGCCGATGCCGTCCTCGTCGTCACCGACGGGACCCCGCGCGGAATCCTGTCCCGCCAGGACGTGCTCGCCTTCCTGGCGGCCGGCCGATGAGCGAGCGCAGCGAGCGAATCAGACAGGTGCACCGATGAGCGATCTGACGCCCCCAGAGCCGACCACTGAGGGACCCGCCCCCGAGGCCTGGTCGTCCTCCGACCCGTCGTTCGCGACCCGCGCCATCCACGCCGGCCAGGAGCCCGATCCGACCACCGGCGCCGTCGTCGTCCCCATCCACCAGACCTCGACCTACGCCCAGGACGGCGTGGGTGGGCTGCGGGGCGGCTACGAGTACTCCCGCTCGGCCAACCCCACCCGCACCGCCCTGGAGACGTGCCTGGCCGCATTGGAGCGGGGGCCCGTGGGCCTGGGCTTCGCCTCCGGGCTGGCCGCCGAGGACACCCTGCTGCGGACCGTGTGCCAGCCCGGCGACCACGTCGTCGTCCCCCACGACGCCTACGGCGGGACCTACCGGCTCTTCGCCCAGGTGCTCGAGCGCTGGGGCGTGGCCCACACCTCGGTCGACCTCACCGATCTCGAGGCGGTGGCCCGGGCCTGCACCTCCGACAGGGGTCCGACCCGCGTCGTCTGGTGCGAGACGCCGACCAACCCGCTGCTGGCCGTGGCCGACATCGCCGCCCTGGCCGCGGTGGCCCACGACGCCGGCGCCCTGCTGGTGGTGGACAACACCTTCGCCTCGCCCTACCTCCAGCAGCCCCTCGTCCACGGGGCCGACGTGGTGGTCCACTCCACCACCAAGTACCTCGGCGGCCACTCCGACGTGGTCGGCGGCGCGCTGGTGGCGGCGGACGTCGAGCTGGGCGAGCGGCTCCGCTACCACCAGAACGCGCTGGGCTCGGTGCCGGGCCCGTTCGACTCGTGGCTGGTGCTGCGGGGGGCCAAGACGCTGGCCGTGCGGATGGACCGTCACTGCGACAACGCCGCCGCCATCGCCGGCTGGCTCGACGGCCGTCCCGACGTCCGGGCCGTCCTCTACCCCGGGCTCGTCGACCACCCGGGCCACGACGTGGCCGCCAAGCAGATGCGCCGGGCCGGCGGCATGGTCAGCGTCCGTCTCACCGGCGGTGAGGAGGCGGCCCTGCGGATGTGCGAGCGGGCCCGCCTCTTCACCCTGGCCGAGTCGCTGGGTGGGGTCGAGAGCCTGATCGAGCACCCGGCCCGCATGACCCACGCGTCGGTGAGCGGCACCCCGCTGGAGGTGCCCCAGGACCTGGTGCGCCTGAGCGTCGGCATCGAGGCCGTCGACGACCTGATCGACGATCTCGACCAGGCCCTGAGCTGAACGGACCGGGGCGGATGACGCCGGTCATCGCCCCGGCCCCGGCACGTCGGCGCAGACCAGCTGGCGCGACGGGAAGTCCGTTCCCGTCATGGCGGCGCGGAGCGAGGTCACGTGGCCCCACACGCACACGCGGACCTCGCGGGCCCGTGCCACCTCGTCCACCGATGCCGCCTCGGCGGGGTCCTCGGGATCGGCGGGCCACGGCGTGGTGACACCCGAGCCGGTGACCGTCTGACCCGGGCCGACCCACGGCGTGAACTCCCGGGTCCGGACCGGCAGGGTGTCGTTGTGCGGCCGCTCCCGGGGGTCCTCGGGCGACCCCTGGCCCGTGGCCAGGACGACGCCCCCGTCGGGGCCGCGGGACCGGCGGGCGAGGACGTTCCAGACGACCTCCACCATGTCCGGGGTCGACGCGTCCGGGAGGACCACCACGGCCTCGGCGTCGTCGTCGACCGTGAGGGTCGTCTCGATGACGAGCTCGGCCCCGTCGTCGCCCCGCCGGACCTCGGCCGCGAGGTGGAGCCCCTCGACGGCGGGTGGGGGCAGGGGCGGGAGCTCGCCGACGGGGTCGCCATCGGAGCGCCACGGTCCGACGACGACGAGGGCGGCCACGACGACCGCTACCACGACCACGGTGACGGCCACGGCGGCGATGCCGGGGCGGGCCCGGTGACGACCGTGCTCAGTAGCGACCACGGATCTCCACCCCCAGCTCGTCGCGCAGGGCGTTCTCGCTCAGCCCATCGGGGTGGCCGCCGGCCTCCGAACCCGGGACGGCGGGCGTCGACGCGTCCTGGTCGTGGTCGACCGGCAGGCCGACGGCGTCGCGCTCGGCGTTCGGCGCCCACCCGTCGGCCCGGGTCAGCTGCCCGTCGCCGTCGAGGTCGCCGTCCACCTCCGGCAGGCGACGGGCGCCGTCGTCGCCGGCCCCCTCGATCTCCTTGCTGGTGATCACCCCGTCGCCGTCCTCGTCGACCACCTCCCAGCGGTCGTCGTGGTCCGCCCCACCGGTGGCCTCGACCACGCCGTCACCGTCCTGGTCGACCCGCACCCGGCCGGCCTGGTCGGCATCGGGACCGAGGTAGACGCCCTGGGCCCGACCGCCGACCACGGCGTCGTAGGCGTGGACCAGCTCGTGGTGGAGGGTCACCAGCGGCGAGACCGACAGGCTGAAGGCCGGGCGATCGGCCCGGGCGGGCCCGAACCCGGCCTCGTCGTCGGCGGGGTCGTAGCGGACCTGGCCGTTCACCTGGCTGTCGCCGCGGTCGTAGGCCACGACGGTGACCTCCTGCCCCTCCAGCCCTTCCAGGAGGAGGGCGCCGGCCTCGGTGGAGGCCAGGGTCGCCAGGTCGGAGCGGATGCGGTCGGCCAGGAAGCCGTCGGGGTCGAGGTCGGGGTCCACGGTCACGGTGATGGCGTCGAGCAGCGACGGATCGACGGCGTGGCGGCGAACCGTGTCCCTGGTGGTGCTGTCCACGACGTCGCCGGGCTCGGCGTGGAGGGCGTCGGCACCACCGCCACCCCTGACCAGGTCGACGCCGAGCCCGGCGTAGGCGACGTCGGCCCCTGCCCCGCCGTCGACCTCGTCGTCCCCGTCGCCTCCGGAGAGGATGTCGGCGCCGAGGCCGCCATCGACCTGGTCGGCCCCGGTCCCACCGTCGACGTGGTCGCGGTCGGCGCCCCCGTCGAGGAGGTCGTCGCCGGTCTCGCCGTACACGAGATCCTCGCCCCGGCCGGCCGAGACCCAGTCCTCACCGGCGCCACCGTCGATCACGTCGGCGCCGTCGCCGCCGATGATCCGGTCGTCGCCCCCGCGCCCGGCGATGTCGTCGTCGCCGGCCCCGCCCAGCATGCGGTCGGCCCCGTCCCCGCCCTTCAGGGTGTCGTCGCCCGAGCCCCCTCGGAGCAGGGCACCACCGCTGGGCACCGCCAGGACGTCGTTCCCGCTGCCGCCGTCGAGGACCAACCCGTCCCGCGCCGGCGCGCTCGCGGCCGGGGTGGTGGCCATCCGGTCG
>DATHEV010000205.1:0-2643 GCA_035318405.1 Iamia sp. | reverse complement strand
GGCCGAGACCACGTCGAGGTCGAGCGACCGGGGATAGACCTGGCCCACGTTCTCCAGGAGCCGCTCGAAGCCCAGGTCCCTGGCCACCTCGGCCTCGAGCACGTCGACGGCGACGTCGGAGCCGAGGAGGTCGAGCATGTCCTGCTGGGTGCCGACCGGGCCCTTGATGCCCCGCAGCGGGTAGCGGGCCAGCAGGTCGTCGAGCCGGGCCAGGGCGACGAGGAGCTCCTGGCCGCTGTTGGCGAAGCGCTTGCCCAGCGTCGTGGCCTGGGCCGGGACGTTGTGCGAGCGCCCGGCCATGACGAGCGACTCGTGCTCGGCGGCCCGCCGGGCCAGCCGGGCGAGCACGGCCACGACCCGCCGGCGGACCAGGCGCAGCCCGTCGCGGACCTGCATCTGCTCGACGTTCTCGGTGAGGTCGCGGCTGGTCATGCCGGCGTGGACGAGCTCGTGGCCGGCGAGGGCGTTGAACTCCTCGATGCGCGCCTTGACGTCGTGACGGGTGACCCGTTCGCGGGCGGCGATGGAATCGAGATCGACCTGCTCGACGACGGCCTCGTAGTCGCTCACGACGCCCTCGGGCACGGTGACGCCCAGGCGGGCCTGGGCCCGGAGGACCGACAGCCACAGCTGCCGCTCGAGGACGACCTTGGCCTCGGCCGACCAGATGGCGACCATCTCCGGGCTGGCGTAGCGCTGGGCCAGGACGTTCGCCGGGGTGCTGGTCACCCTCCGAGGATACGTCCGGGGCCGGTCAGCCTCTCAAGGCTCGGGGCCAGCGGCCGATCACCACAGGGTGAGCGCCCCGACGTTCGGCCCCTCCACCACGGAGCCGACCAACTGCATCCTCCACCCCTTCGAAGCGGCCGATCGGCTCTGCGGCTCCTGCGGGGGCTGGCACTGCGACGGCTGCCTGGTCACCCCGTGGGGCCCGCGCAAGGGCGCCCTGTGCGTGTCCTGCGCCCTCCAGAAGGGCGGGGTCCGCAAGAGCTCCGGCCAGGCGCCCATGCGCAGCACCCAGGAGATCCGCAAGGTCGAGCGTCAACGGCGCAAGGAGCAGCGCGACGAGGACCGCCGCCCGCTCGTGGTCAGCCCCGTCGGGTTCCAGAAGCTGGAGATGCCCGAGGAGAAGCCGGCCCGCAAGGGCCTCTTCCGCCGCAAGTAGCGGCGCCGGGCGTCAGACCTTCGGTGGGACGGCGTTCTTGGCCGCCCGGGCGGCGCGATCGTCGACCAGCCGCTCGGCCAGCTCGGGGTCGGTGACGGCCAGGATCTGGGCCGCGAGGAGACCGGCGTTGACGGCCCCGTCGACGGCCACCGTGGCCACCGGCATGCCCGGGGGCATCTGCACCGTGCTGTAGAGGGCGTCGACCCCGTTGAGGGCGCCGCCGGAGACGGGCAGGCCGATCACCGGCAGCAGGGTCTGGGCGGCGACGGCACCGGCCAGGTGGGCAGCCATGCCGGCGGCGCAGATGAAGACGCCGTAGCCGTTGTCCCGCGCCGTCGAGGCCAGGGCGGACACCTCGAGGTGGTTGCGGTGGGCGGAGAGGACCCGCACGTCGACCTCGACCCCGAGCGCCTCCAGCGTCTCCCACGCCGGCTGGACCTTCTTGCCGTCGTTCGGGGAACCCATCAGGACGGCGACCTTGTACGTGCTCATGGATCGGAAGGTAGCCCGGAAGGTCTCGGACGACGGTGTGGTTGGACCACGACGTGGCTTCCCCCCAGCTCTCCGTGCTCGACCTGGCGATCGTCGGCCGCGGGTCGACGCCCGCCCTCGCCCTCGACCAGAGCCGCCGCCTGGCCCAGGCGGTCGAGGGGCTCGGCTACCACCGCTACTGGGTCGCCGAGCACCACAACATGCCCGGCATCGCCAGCTCGTCGCCGCCGGTGCTGATCGCCCACCTGGCCGCCCACACCACGACCCTGCGGCTGGGCTCGGGCGGGGTGATGCTGCCGAACCACTCCCCCCTCGTGGTGGCCGAGCAGTTCGGGATGCTCGAGGCCCTGCACCCCGGGCGGATCGACCTGGGCCTGGGGCGGGCGCCGGGCACCGACGGGCTGACGGCCGCCGCCCTGCGCCGCACCAACCGCTACGACGCCGAGGAGGAGTTCCCCCGTCAGCTGGGCGAGCTGCTCGCCTACTTCAACGACACGTTCCCCGACGACCACCCGTTCAAGACGATCCACGCCACCCCGGGCCGTGGCTACCAGCCGGACGTGTGGCTGCTGGGGTCGAGCCTCTACAGCGCCCAGCTGGCCGGGCTCCTGGGCCTCCCGTTCTCCTTCGCCCACCACTTCTCGGGCGAGAACACCGAGGCCGCGGTCGCGGCCTATCGCCAGTCGTTCGACCCCTCGGGCGTGCTCGACCAGCCCTACGTGATGCTGGGCGTGAACGTGCTGGCGGCCCCGACGCTCGACGAGGCCCGCTACCTGGCCGGCCCCGGCAAGCTGGCCATGGCCCGCCTGCGCACGGGGAACCCGGACGTCTACCCGACGCCCGAGGAGGCCGCGAGCCACGACTACTCGTCGCAGGAGGAGGCCGTGGCGCGCAGCTGGGGCCGCCACCACGTCATCGGGCCGCCCGAGGCCGTGCGGGCCGGGCTGCTCGACCTGGTCGAGCGGACCGGTGCCGACGAGCTGATG
>DATHEV010000204.1:0-4865 GCA_035318405.1 Iamia sp. | reverse complement strand
GGTCGACGACGCCCATGCCGCCCCGGCCGAGGCGGCGCACGACCTGGTACTGCACGTGCGCACTGTACGGGCACGCACTGGAGCCGCCCCTGGCAACCCTCTCGGGGGGGACGGTGACCCATGCCCCGTCGGGTGCGCGTGGTTGACGCGCGGGTGGGGGGTAGGGTGGCGGCTGTGACACAGACGACCGAGGCAACCGTGATCACCGAAGCGCTGACCGTCATCGACCGGTCGCTCGGCCAGCTGGCCGCTCGGGAGCTGGTGTCCTCGACCGAGATGTCCGATCTCCTCCTCGACATCCGCCTGCTCCTGATGGCCACCGATCCCGGTCCCGTCGACGAGCCGGTGGGCGAGGGCGCTCCCGCCTGAACGGGATCTGAGCGCGACGGCGGCTCGCCCGTCGCTCGCCTCTCTAGGTCAGGGCGAGCAGCTCGTCGAAGGCGGACTCGATGCATGTCCGCAGCAGCACCGGCTCGTCCACGGCGCCGATGTCCACGTGCAGGCCCATGTCGAGGCTGCCGTTCACCGACATGGTGGTGAGGTTCCACGCCGTGCCGGCCAGTGGGCCGATGGGGTGGTTGGCCAGGATCTCGGCCCCGGCGATGTAGAGGGCGAACGGCGCCCCCCGGACGTTCGAGGTGGTGAAGTCCACCGTCGCCGTCTGCTGGCGCACCATGCGGACGAGGAGGGGAGCGGGCAGCAGGTTGCCCAGGCCGGCCACGGCGCTGGCGAAGCCGACGGCCCGCTCCTGCTTGGTGACGCCGAGACGCTGGTGGATCTCCCGGAACCGCTGGCGGGGATCCTCGTCGACCGGCACCCGCACCCGGGTGGGGGCGAAGGCGTTGCCCCCCGAGCCCTCGGCGCGCTTCTCCGTGCGGGTGCTGACGGGCATCGCCATCCGCAGCTCCTCGACGGGGACGTCGAAGGCGCGGTGGTAGGCGCCGGCGCCGCCGGTCGCTCCCGCCACGAACAGGTCGTTCACGCTGCCGCCCAGGGCGGTGGCGGTGGTCTTGGCGGCGTCGAGCGGCACGCGGAGCAGCTCGAGACGGCGCTCGAGGGTGCGCTCCCGCCACAGCGGGGACAGGGCCTCGCCCGTGACCCCCAGCTGGCGGGCCAGCGAGCGGGCGGTGGCGGCGGCGTCGCCGGGGAGGGCGGCCAGCTTGGTGGGATCGGCCACGAGGTCGGCGGCGCCCTCGACCGCCTGGCGGACCAGGTCCCGGGGCGTGCGGGTCAGCTCGGCCAGCGAGCCCACCGGGTCCCAGCCCCCGCCGGCGCCGGCCTCGCCGGGGGCGTCGGCGGCGACGGGGTCGGGCTCGGGTCGGGGCGGGGCGTTGCGCTCGAAGTCGATGAACTCGACCGACATCCGCACCCCGCCCTCGCCGTCGGTGATGGTGTGGTGGAGCTTCTGGATCATGGCCCCGCGCCCGTCGGCCAGCCCCTCGACGAGGACGAACTCCCACAGCGGGCGATCCCGGGCGAACGGGGCCGACGCCGTCCGGGTGGCCAGGTCGAGCAGCTGGCGGATGTCGCCGGGGGCGTCGACCACGACGTGGCGGACGTGCTCGTCGAGGTCGAGGTCGGCGTCGTCGACCCAGCGGGGAGGGGTGAGCCCGGCCAGCCCGCCCTCGACCCGGCGGCGCAGGCGGGGGACGGTGCGGACGGCCCGCTCCATCGTCGCCCGGAACCGATCGGGGTCCGGCGGCCGGTCGAACAGGCTGACGTTGGCGAACGCCGAGGACAGGTGGGGGTCGGCATCGAGGGTCCACATCAGGGCCTCGACGTCGGTCAGGTGCCGGCTGTCCTCCACCGAGCCGAACCTAGGCGGTGGGTCGCCGCCCGTGTGGGGGTCGCGTCAGAACGGGACGCTGGTGTGCTTGAACTCGTTCAGGTGGGGCACGGCCAGCAGGTCGACCACGCGGTCGATGGTGGCGCGGGCGTGGTCGCCGTCGTCGCCGGGCCGGTCCATCAGGCGGACGAAGGCGGCGGCACCGGCGTGGATGAACGTGGGCACGCCCCAGACGTCGTGGTCGGTGGCGGCGGCCTCGTGCTCGGCGCGGACCGTGGCCAGGAGCGAGCCGTCGTCGACGGCGGCGAAGGCGGCATCGGCGTCGACCCCGTGGTCGGCGAGGACCTTGGCCAGCACGTCCCGGTCGCGCAGGTCCTGGCCCTGGTCGTGGCGGGCGGCGAACAGCGCCCCGTGGACGCCCCGGAAGGCGTCGGGGGCGGTGTCGCGGACGAACACGCCCACCTGGAGGGCGACCAGGCCGCTGTCCTCGTCGGGCCGGTCCCAGATGGGGCTCTGGCCGTCCTCGACGTGGACCTGGCCCAGCGAGAAGGGCACGAAGCGGACGCCCCAGTCGGCCCCGGCCGCCAGCCCGGCGAGCACGTGCTCGTGGGCGTTGCGGGCGAAGGGGCAGCGGTAGTCCCAGGTCACGGCGAAGTCCGTCATGTCGGGTGCAACCCCGGCGGTGGCCGAGGCCTTCCCCGCGGCGGCGCCGACTGGGCTAGCGGAGGCGCCAGACCCGCTTGGCGATCTGGCCGAAGGCGAGCCCGACGGCCACGCCGCCCAGCACATCGCTGGCGTGGTGGATCTTGACGTGGACCCGGCTGGACGCGACCAGCCCGGCCAGCCCGAACCAGCCCACCTTGGCCGCCCGGCCCCGGCCCTCGGAGAGCAGGGTGGCGGCGCAGAAGGCGGCGCTGGCGTGGCCGCTGGGAAAGCTGGTGGTGAGGGGCATCCGCAGGTGGTGGGGCCGCTCGAAGTCCGGGATGGGGCGCTCGCGCCGGAAGAGGGACTTGAGCCCGGCGTTGACCAGGGTCGACTCGATCCCCAGCACCACCGAGGCCCGGACGGCGGCGGCGGCGTCGGTGTCCGACCGCAGGCCCCGGGCGGTGCCCAGCAGATGCCACAGCAGGCTGAAGTCGGCCAGCTCGGTGACCGAGTACATCAGCCGGTCGACGGCCGGATGGCCCCGCAGGTGCTGGTCGAAGCGAGCGTCGACGGCGTCGTCGAACCCGTCGAGGTGGGAGGTGAGGGCCTTCGACCACGGTGGCGGCGGGCCCGTCCTGACCTCGTCGACGACCTCGATGACGGTGTCGACGGGGGTGTGGCCCTCGTCGGTGCCGGGGGCGTCCGGGGGTGCGCTCTCGGCGGCAGACATGGGTGCGGATGCTACGGGGCCGACGCCCCGGCCCCCGAGCCGACGAGGCGCAGCTCGACCGGCACGTTCTCCACCGGATCGGTGGCCGGGGGCACGAGCCCGGCATCGACGACGGCCTGGTCCGGGTCGCCCCCGAACGCCGGACACCAGGCCTGGAACGAGCACCACGAGCACAGCGGCCCGGGCTTGGGGCGGAAGTCGTCGCGCTCGCACGCCCGGCTGATGGCCTGCCACAGGGCGCCGACCCGGTTGCGCAGGCCCCGCGTCGACTGGTCGGTCGGGACAGCGGTGATGATCACCGGCTCGTGCAGGTGGAGCAGCCGGATGCGGGCTGGTCGGCGGCCGAAGAGCTCCTCGCACAGCAGCGAGTAGAAGTGGATGCCGCCCATCTTCGACTGCTCGTAGCGGTCGGACGGGGCCTTGCCGGTCTTGTAGTCGGTGACCACCAGCTCGCCGTCGGCATCGAGCTCGAGCCGGTCGATGATGCCGACCAGGGGGAGCTCGCCCACCGAGGCCTGGAGGCGGAGCTCGAGGCCGATGGGCCGGATCTCCCGCGGGTCCTCGAGCAGGAAGTAGTTGCGGACCAGACGCTCGGCATCGGCCCGCATGGTGGCCAGCTCGTCGGCCGGCAGCGCCAGCTCGGCCAGGTCGCGGCCGGGCTCGGACAGGTGCGCCACGGCGTCGTCGAGGCAGACGAGGGCGGCCTCGACCGTGCGGTCGGCGGGCTCGACGGCGAAGAGTCGCTCGAGGGCGGCGTGGACCAGCGTGCCCTTGGCCATGGCCGGTGACGTCGGCTCCGGGATGCGGTCGATGGCGGAGAAGCGGAAGGCCAGGGCGCAGTCCTTGAAGGCGGTCACCTTCGAGGGCGAGAGCGTGGTCGGGAGGGGCAGCGCCATGCCGTCGACCCTATGCCCAGGGTGTGACAGTGAGGGTGGACCGGGCGTGGCGGCTCGCCCTCTCAGTAGCTGGTGGGGACGCCGGTGTCGGCGGGGGCGACGGCGGCCAGGCCGTTGAGGGCGCCCCCCTCGATGGCCTGGCGCAGCCGATCGAGGATGACGGCGTCGAGGGTCACGGGGCCCTCGGACACGGCCCGGAGAAGGAGGGCAGGGGAGATGCGGGTGGCCGGCGGGCACGGGTCGGGCCGATCCGTGACCAGCAGGGCGTGGACGAACGGCATCCACGGCACCTCCTCGGCCAGGGCCGAGCGGACCACCGAGGCCAGCCGGGCGGCGGCGCGGGGGGCATCGGGCGAGCCGTCGTCGAGCGCCACGACCTGCGCTCCCGCCGGGCCGACGACGAGGTGGGCACCGCCGAGGGGGCGCACGGTGACGTCGTCCGGCAGCCCGGCGAGGGCGCGGGCGAGATCCTCGGGTCCGTGTCGTCGCGGCCAGGCCATCGTCTCTTCATCGGATGGGCCAAACGGATCATTAAGGTTTGACCAGGCCCAGGTCATGCCCCCGACCGCCGGTAGGTTGGTTCGATCGATCCGCAGCCCGAGCCCATCCCCGCCGACGAGGCCGCGGTGGGTGAGGTGGTCGAGCGGTTCTACACCGCTTTCGAGGAGCGCGACCTCGACGCCATGTCGGACCTCTGGGTCCACGACGACGGCGTGTCCTGCACCCATCCCGGGTGGGCCAGCCTCCACGGGTGGGCGGCCATCTCGGCGTCGTGGTTCGCCATCTTCGACCAGTCGCCGCCCATGCA
>DATHEV010000203.1:0-2705 GCA_035318405.1 Iamia sp. | reverse complement strand
GACCCGAAGGCCCCGCCCCCGCCCGCGCCGAGCACGACAGCCATGGTCGGGAGGACCTGCTGCTCGACGCCGTTGGTGTTCTCGGTGGTGAACTGGAGCTCGTCGAGCGGGTCGACGGCACCGGCCCCCACGCCCAGGGCGTAGAGGAGGGCATCCTTCGAGCTCCACGAGCTTCGCACGGGGTCGCTCTTCGACCCGACCGCTTCAGGGTTGATGGGCATGGGGTCGCTCCTAGGACTCGTCGTAGCCGAACATGTTGGCGTTGGGGCGGGCGTCGGCCACCAGCTGGGTGGCGATCTCCCCGATGAGCTCCGGATCGAGCACCGGCTCGGCGGTGGGGCCGCGGTGCCAGCCCTCCGACACCGACAGGGCCCGACCGGTGACGTCGAAGACCCGGCCGTTGACGTGGGCGCTCTGCTCCGACGCCAGCCAGACGACGATGGGGGCGATCCACTTGGGCGACATCTGCTCCTTGGTCGCCTCGTCGGCCTCGCCCATGCCCAGGTTCTCGGTCATGCGGGTGAGGGCGGCCGGGGCGATAGCGTTCACGGTGCAGCCGTACCGAGCCAGCTCCTTGGCGGCGATGATCGTGAAGGCGGCGATGCCGGCCTTGGCCGCGCCGTAGTTGGTCTGGCCCACGTTGCCGTAGATGCCCGACGGCGACGAGGTGTTGATGATGCGACCCGACACCGCCTCGCCGGCCTTGGACTGCTCGCGCCAGTAGGCGGCGGCGTGGCGAGCGGGGGCGAAGGTGCCCTTGAGGTGGACCTGGATCACCGCGTCCCACTCCGCCTCGGTCATGTTCGCCAGCATCCGGTCCCGCAGGATGCCGGCGTTGTTGATCAGGACGTCCAGCTTCCCGAACGTGTCGATCGCCTGCTTGACGAGCTTCTCGGCGCCGTCCCAGCTGGAGATGTCGTCCCCGTTGGCCACGGCCTCGCCGCCGGCGGCCACGATCTCGTCGACCACCTTCTGGGCCGGGCCCGACGAGCGGTTGCCGGTGCCGTCCATCTCGCCGCCCAGATCGTTGACCACGACCTTGGCGCCCTGCTCGGCCAGCATCAGCGAGTGCTCGCGCCCGATGCCGCGGCCCGCCCCGGTGACGATGGCCACCCGTCCTTCGCAGATCCCTGTCACCTGGTCGACTCCTCTGTCGTGCGTCTGTCGTCGTGCGTCAGCCGTCGGCCGTGCTCGGCCAGCGGCCCGCCATGATGGCAGGGCTGCCCGGGATGGGTGAGATGCCGTCTCGTTCCGGGCGGGACATGGCAAGGTGGTGCGGTGCGTCGCCCCCGGACACGCTCCATCCTCGGCGTGGGCCTGCCCGTCCTCGTGGTCATGCTCTTCTTCGGCGCGTGGGCGTTCGACACCAGCGCCGCGGCCGACGGCAGCCTCCGCAACGTCGAGCTCGACGGGCGGGAGATCGGCGGCCGGAGCGAGGCCGAGGTGCAGGAGGTCGTGGCCGACATGGCTGCCGACCTCGCCGGCCGGGCCGTCGAGATCGACATGGGCGAGCGCACCCTCGAGTCCACCGCCGGCGACCTCGGCATGACGCTCGACCGGGGCGCCACCGTCGCCGCCGTCCTCGACGAGGGCCGCGACGGCAACGCCCTGGCCCGCCCCCTGGCCTGGGTCGGGTCGTTCGCCTCGCCGCTCGAGGTGGAGTCGGCCTACGCCGTGCGCTCCGACCAGCTCGCCCTCGTCCTGGCCTCGCTGGAGGGCGACACCGCCCGCCAGCCGGTCGAGCCGACGATCGTCACCTCCCCGGACGCCGTCACGGTCGAGCCCGGCCACTCCGGCCTCGCCCTCGACCCCGCCGTGGTCCAGGACGAGCTCATGAAGGCGGCCCGCCGGGGCGAGGACCCCATCACCATCGAGGTCGAGCCCGACGAGGAGCTCCCCCAGATCACCGACGCCGAGGCCCAGACGGTGGCCGACCGGGCCACCACCATCACGGCCGCCCCCTTCACCGTCACCGTCGCCGGCAAGCAGGCGACCTTCGAGCCGGCCGAGCTGCGGAGCTGGCTGGGCGCCCAGGCCACGGCCGATGGCTTCGACATCGTGTTCAACGGCGAGGCCATCGCCGCCGCCGTCACCGACCGCATCGGCTCGATGGGCGAGGCCGAGCCCAAGGACGCCACCTTCTCCCTCGACGCCGCCGGCGCCGTGCAGATCACCCCCGCCGTCGTGGGCCTGGCCTGCTGCGGCGACGACACTGCCTCCCGGGTCGCCAACGCCCTCCGGGCGGGCGAGGCCACGGTCGAGCTCGAGCCCGTGACGCGGGAGCCCGAGCTCACCACCGCCGAGGCCGAGGCCCTCGGCATCAAGGAGCCCGTCGGCACCACCACCGAGTGGAACGGCCAGCAGCAGGTCAAGTCGTTCACGACCTACCACGCCTGCTGCGAGAACCGGGTCCACAACATCCAGACGATGGCCGACATCGTGCGGGGCGCCGTCGTCCTCCCCGGCGAGACGTTCTCGATCAACGAGCGGGTCGGCCAGCGCACCGCCGAGAAGGGCTTCGTCCTGGCCGGGGCCATCGCCAACGGCGTGCACGTGGAGGAGATCGGTGGCGGCGTGTCGCAGTTCGCCACCACGACCTTCAACGCCGCCTTCTTCGCCGGCCTCCCCTTCGGCGAGTACCAGGCGCACTCGGAGTGGTTCTCCCGGTACCCCCGGGGCCGCGAGGCCACCATGGGCTTCCCGAA
>DATHEV010000202.1:0-9203 GCA_035318405.1 Iamia sp. | reverse complement strand
ACGACCGGGGCCAGCGTCGGCGGCAGGACGAGCGGCGTGCGCCCGGCCATGGTGAGCACGTAGGCGCCGGCGAGCGCCAGCCCGAGGAGCTTGGGGACCGAGACGGTCTCGGTCGGGAACCCCAGGGCGTCGTCCCACGGGAACGCCGCCACCAGGACGGCGAGCACACCGAAGGTGACCGTGCGGCCGTCAGGCACGAGCCGGCTCGGCGTCGGCGCCGGTCGCGTACCGGTACGCATCGACCCACCCTTGCACCATCCGCTCGGCGCCGTGAGCCGCACCCCGCGCCCGCTGCGCGGCCACCAGCTCGCCCCGGAGGCCGGGGTCCCGGACCACCCGTCGGAGCATCTGGGCGGCCCCCTCCTCGGTGGAGAAGAGCTGGGCGGGCGGGAGCAGCTCCCGGTTGGCGGGGATGTCGGAGGCGACCACGACCACGTCGCGAGCCATCGCCTCGAGGACGGCGACGGACTGGGCGTCGAAGGCCGACCAGTGCAGGTAGGCGACGGCGCCATCGAGGTGGTCGAGCGCCTCGGCGTGGGGCAGCCACCCGGTCACGGCGATGCCGGCGGCACCGAGGGCGTCGGCCAGCTCCGCACTCCCCCCGCCACCGATCCACCGGGTCTCGGCGACCTCCTGCACCGCCCGCAGGATCCGGCCCGCCTCGGCCGGTCGGCGGGATGCCACCAGGCGCCCGCCGGCCACCACCAGGTCGGCCTTCGGACCCGACGTCGTCACCGACCCGGCCGCGTCCAGCTCGGGCACGCCGTTGGGCACGACCGTGATCCGCCGGGCCCCGAGGCGGCGGGCGGCCTCGGCCTCGACCTCGCTGACGACGCCGACGAGGTCGCAGCGGCGGATCACCAGGCGGTCGAGCGCCGAGCCGACCAGCTGCTGGTGCCGCCAGTCGCGGTAGCTCGACGCCCAGCCGTGCGGCGTGTACACGCGGGGGTGCGACGAGCCCAGCGCGGCACCGACGAGGCCGGCGAAGGTCGAGTGCAGGTGCACGACGTCGGGCCGGAAGCTGCTGACCAGCCGGCGGAGCTGCCGCAGGGCCCGGATCTGGGCCGCGGGAGTGCGTCGACCCCAGTCCAGGGGCACGACCGCGAACCTGGTGTCGGGCTCCGACCCGAGGGTGGGCGGCGTCTCCGGACGCTGCCCGTGGGCGACCGTCACCTCGCACCCGGCCCGGGCCAGACCGGCGCTCAGCACCTCGACGATCCGCAGGGTCCCGGCGCCCGCCGCCTCGGTCACCTGCAGGATGCGCACGGCGATCAGCCCCGGACCGGCGTCGCCGCGGACGAGGCCAGGAGGTCGGCGTAGCGCCGGGCGATGGCGGGCCAGCCGTAGCGGTCCTCGACGAGACGGCGACCGCCGGCGACCAGGCGCGCCACCCGGGCGTCGTCGTCGAGCAGGTCGAGGACGGCGCCGGCGAAGGCCTCGGCGTCGTCGGCGACCAGCGCGTCCACACCATCGGTGACGCCGAGGCCGGCCAGCCCCACCGCCGTGCCGACCACCGGTCGCCGCGCCGCCATCGCCTCGAGCGCCTTGAGCCGGGTCCCGGACCCGATGCGCAGGGGCACGACGGCGACGCGGGCGTCGAGCAGGAAGGGGTCGACGGAGGGGACGTCACCGTGGACCTCGACCCCGGGGCCCGCCAGCTCCCGGACAGCCGGCGCCGGCTGGTGGCCGACGAGCCGGATGACCGCGTTGGGGCGGGCGGCCCGCACGATCGGCAGCACCTCCCGGCACAGCCACCGGGCGCCGTCGACGTTGGGCCGGTAGTCCAGCGAGCCGACGAACACGAGCACCGGCGTCTCCGGCACCGGCGTGGCCGGGACGCGATCGAGGTCGGCACCGTTGGGGACGACCGCGGCCCCGGGCGGCAGCCGGGCGGCGTCGTCGGCGCTGCACACGACGGTCAGGTCGTAGGCCGCAGCCGTCCACCGCTCGCGCCGACGGGCCTTGCCGGCCTCGCGCCTCCAGTACCAGCGCGCGGCCGGGCCGGCGCTGACGGCGCCGGCCTGCTCGGCCTGGACCGACGGGAGGTGGTGGAGGGTGGCGACCCATCGCGCCGTGCGGCGCGCCGGGAGCAGCGGCGTCAGGGCCAGGTGCTCGACGCACACGACGTCGACGTCGGCCTCCTCGACGGCGACCCGAGCCAGGCGCGCCCGGGCCGCGGCCTGATCGACGCAGTCGGCCGCCTCGGTCTGCACGACGCTCCGCAGGTGCTCGGCCCGGCGGCGAAGGCCGCGGGCGGCGGGCCGAGCCGGTGAAGCCGACAGCTCGGTGACCCGGGCCAGGCTCGCCCGCAGGCGGTCGTCCTCCAGGTGGCCGACGACCGCGAGGTGCACCTCGTGGTCGGCGGCGACGCCGGCGAGGAGGTGCGCCTGGCGGATGTTCCCGCCGCCGCCCGTGAGATCCGGCGGCTGCGTGGTGAGCCACAGCACGCGCGCCATGGCGCGGCTACTCCGGCGGACGAAGCCCGACGCGGAGCGACTGCGCCGCCGTGCTCGCAACTGCCCGTTCGCTCACGCGCGCAGCGTACGCCCCCGAGCCCGCCCCGTGACCCGGACTCGGTGGAGCTGGTCGACGCCTCACGCCGGGGCCTGCATCGCCTCGGCCACCTTGGTGTGGCGGGCGAGGATGTCCTCGACGCCGGTGGCGACCAGCATCCCGTCTTCGACAACGGCCCGGCCGGCGACGACGGTGTGGCGGGCCGACACCGGGCCGCAGCGGAGCCAGGCCTCGATGGGGTCGGTGATGGCGCCGGCGAAGGGGATCCCCTCCAGCGGCCAGCACACCAGGTCGCCGGCGGAGCCGACCGCCAGCTGACCCAGCTCGCCGTCATCGCGTCCCAGGCACGCGGCCCCGCCCCGGGTGGCGACCTCGAGGGCGTCGCGGGCGCCGGTCGACTCGGGTCCGCCCCGCATCCGGCCCAGCAGCAGGGCGTTGCGGGCCTCCATCCACAGCGACGCCGAGTCGGTCGACGCCGATCCGTCGCAGCCCAGCCCGACGGGCACGCCGGCGGCCCGGAGGCCGGCGACCGGGGCGATGCCGCCGCCGCCGATCATCATGTTCGAGCTCGGGCAGTGGGCGACGCCGGTCCCCCACCGGCCCATGCGGGCGATCTCGTCGGGGTTCGGGTAGATGCAGTGCGCCACCCACGAGCGGTCGGTGCCCCAGCCCACCTCTTCGAACTGCTCGATGGTGCGCCGGCCGAAGGTCTCCATGGCGTAGGTGTCCTCGTCGGGATCCTCGGCCAGGTGGGTGTGGAGCCGGACGTCGAGCCGCTCGGCCAGCTCGGCCGTCTCCCGCATCAGCTCCGGCGTCACCGAGAAGGGCGAGCACGGGGCCAGGGCGATGCGCACCATGGCGCCCCACGACGGGTCGTGGTGCAGGCCGACCAACCGCTCGCTGTCGGCCAGGATCTCGTCGTCGGACTGGACCACGGAGTCGGGGGGCAGGCCGCCGTCCTTCTCCGACAGGCTCATCGAGCCCCGGGTCGGGTGGAACCGCATGCCCAGCTCGACGGCGGCCCGGATCTCGGCCGAGATCAGGTCGCCGCCGCCCTTCGGGTGGACGTAGAGGTGGTCGGTCGTGGTGGTGCACCCGCCGAGGGCCAGCTCGGCCAGGCCGACCCACGCCGACAGGTAGGCGGCCTCCTCGTCGAGCCGGCTCCACAGCGGGTACAGCGTGGTCAGCCAGCCGAAGAGGGTCGCCTTGGTGGCGGGCCGATGGGCCCGCGTGAGGTTCTGGTAGATGTGGTGGTGGGTGTTGATCAGCCCCGGTGTGACCAGGCAGCCGTCGGCCCGCAGGGTGCGCGTCGCCGGGGGCTCGTCACCCGGACCACCGATCCCGCTGACCAGGCCGTCGGTGACGGCGACCCAGCCGCCCGGGATCTCCCGGCGCTCGTCGTCGACCGTGGCCACCAGGTCGGCCCCCGCCACCAGGAGGTCGACGGACGCGACGTCAGCCATCGGCCCGGCCCCCTCGATCGGCGAAGGCGTCGATCATGGCCTCGACGTCGGCGCCCAGGGGGTAGAGCACCGGGCAGGTGCACCCGGCGGCGACGTACTCCGCCACCTTGGCGCGGCACTCGTCGGGCGTGCCCGAGGCGGTGATCATCTGGACGATGTCGTCGGGCACCAGCTTCGAGGCGGCCACGACCTGGTCGTGGCTGGCCGGCCAGGTCAGCACCTCGCCGATCTCGTCGAGCAGCTCCTGGGGCACGCCGGAGGCCGCCATGATGTGCGGCTGCTGGCCCAGGTACTGGGTGACGAGCAGCCGGGCGGCGTCGAGGGCGGCGCCCCGGTCCTCGTCCATCGAGCACACGACCAGCTGGGGCCGATCGACGTCGTCGACGGTCCGGCCCGCCTTGGCTGCCCCGATGGCCAGGTGCTCCATGGCGGTGGCGTTGTAGGTGGGCGACACCAGGTAGTTGAGCAGGACGCCGTCGCCGATCTCGCCGGCCAGCTCCATCATCTTCATGCCGGTGGCCCCGATCACGATGGGCAGGTCCTTGGGCACGCGCTCGGTGTGGACGTAGTCGAGCTCGACCCCGTCGAGGTGGACGAACTCGCCGTCGAAGGTGACGGTCTCCATGTTCAGCAGGGCCCGGCACACCGTCACGATCTCTCGCATGGCCAGCAAGGGACGGCGTCGGTCGACCCCGACCTTGCTGGCCAGCGGTTCCCACCACGCCCCCAGGCCGAGGATGGCCCGGCCGGGGGCGAGGTCGTCGAGCGTGGAGAACGTCGAGGCGAGCAGGGCAGGGTTGCGGGTCCAGAGGGCCGACACGCCCGAGCCCAGCTTGATCCGCTCGGTCACCGCCCCGAAGGCGGCCAGCGGCACCGTGGCCTCGCGCACCAGCCGGCTCTCGGCCTGCCACACGGCCTCGAACCCGGCGTCCTCGGCGTACTGCGCATAGCGCATCCCGTCCCGGATCGGGTGGGCGTCCTGGAGATAGAGGGCGACTCGGTCCATCAGGTCCTCACTTCAGCGAGCTCGGGGGGTTCCGTGACCCTGTGGAGGCACATTTCCCCCCGAGTTCGGATCAGGAGTGGGGTCATGGCATGGCGGCCAGGCGGGCGTGGAGGCCGGTGGCGGCCTCGCGGGCGTGGGCGCGGACCTCGGCGGCGTCGACCCGGGTGGGGCCGTCGGGGCCGAGGACGACCTCGCCGTCGACCACCACCTCGACCGGCCGGACGCCCGGCGTGTAGGCCAGGTGCCATGGGTCCATCGGGGCGTAGGACCAGGTCACCCGGTCGTCGGCCGCCTCGGGGACCAAGTCATGGCCGGCCTCCAGCCAGGCCCAGGCGTCGTCGGGGCTGGCGGTCAGGTCGTCGGCCCGCAGGGCCACGAAGGCGACGCGGGCCTCGTCGAGCATGTCGGCACCGATGCCGTCGGTGCCCAGGGCGACCCGCTGGCCCTCGGCCGCCCACCGGGCCGGGCGGCCGTAGCCCACGCTGTTGTTCTGGTTCGAGCGCGGGTTGTGGAGGATCGTGCCCGGGAGTCGTCGGTCGAGGTGGACGGCGTGGGCGAGGAGCCAGTCGTCCCGGGCCCGATCGGCCAGCCGCTCCCCCGCGGCGACGTCGTCGGGTCCCTCGGCCACGTGGATGTGGACCCCGACGCCGAGATCCGTGGCCAGCCCGCACACGGCGTCGAGCGTCTCCTCCGTCAGCGTGAAGGCAGCGTGGGCGCCGACCAGGCCTCGGCCCCCGGCCCGGATGAACCGCTCGTTCTCGGCCAGGCCGGCCTTGGCCCCGTCGAGGCCGTTGCGATCGGTGACCTCGTAGCAGCACACCACCCGCACGCCGACCTCGGCGCAGGCCTCGGCGATGACGTCGAGGCTGCCCTCGATGGCGTTCGGGCTGGAGTGGTGGTCGACGATCGCCGTCGTCCCGCACTCCAGCGCCTCCAGGGCCCCGAGGCGGGCCGAGGCCCGGACGGTGTCGAGGTCGAGGGCCCGGTCGAGCCGCCACCAGATCAGCTCGAGCACCTCGAGGAAGGTCGTGGGCGTCCGCGACGGCGCCGGCATCCCCCGGGCCAGCGCCGAGTAGAGGTGGTGGTGCGCGCAGACCAGCCCGGACGTGACGGTGGTCGAGCTCGTGGCGTGGGCCATCAGCCGCGCCGCATGGGCAGGGCGTTGCGCCACTCGCCGTCGCGGGCGTGGAGGGCGGCGGCCACCGCCCCGGCCGTCGGCACCAGGCCGATCTCGCCCACGCCCTTGATGCCGTAGGGGGCGTCGGGCTGGGGCTCCTCGACCAGGATCACGTCGACCGGCGGCATGTCCTTGGCCCGCAGGATCCCGAGGCCCCGCAGCGTCATGATGGTGGGCCGGCAGTCGTCGTCGGTCGGGAAGTCCTCGGTGAGGGCGTAGCCGAGGCCCATGTGGACGGCGCCCTCGATCTGGCCCTCGACGAGCAGCGGGTTGACGGCCTTGCCCACGTCGTGGGCGGCGATCACCTTCTCGACGGCACCGGTGTCGGGGTCGAGCACGACCACCTGGGCGGCGTAGCCGAAGGTCGAGTGGATGATGGGGTTCTCCAGGCCCTCCTCGAGCTTGTTCGTCCAGTCGACGACGTACTGGCCCTCATGGTCGGTGTTCGGCGCGCAGTCGTTGGCGAGGGCCGTGCGGCAGGCGTCGGCCACCGCCCCGGCGCCCATGAGCGTGCCCCGGCTGCCGGTGGTCTGGCCCTTGCCCAGCTCGCGGGTGGTGTCGACGACGACGCGCACCCGCTCGGGCGCGATGCCCAGCTCGGTGCAGGCGACCTGGAGGGCGACGGTGTGGATGCCCTGGCCCATCTCGGTCCAGCAGTGCCGGACCTCGACGGTGCCGTCGTCCTCGAAGCGGATGACGGCCTTGGCCACCTCGTTGAACCCGTTGCCGAGGCCGGAGTTCTTGAGACCGAGGCCGACCCCCACGGCCTTGCCGGCGGCGACGGCCTCGTCGATGGCCGGCTTCACGGCGTCGAGGCAGGTCCGGGCGCCCTTGCAGCCGTCGTCCATGATCTGGCCCGGACCCCAGACGGCCCCGGGCGTGATGACGTTGCGGTCGCGGATCTCCCACCCGCTGATGCCGGCCTGCTCGGCCAGCCGGTCGAGGAGGCCCTCCATGGCGAACTGGGCCTGGTTGGCGCCGAAGCCCCGGAAGGCGCCGCACACCGGGTTGTTGGTGCGGACGGCCACGGCCTCCACGTCGATCGAGGGCACGTGGTACGGCCCACCGGCGTGGCCCGCGGCCCGCTCGAGGACCTTCATCCCGACGCTGGCGTAGGGGCCCGAGTCGCCGACCATGCGGACGTGCAGGGCGGTGAGCCTTCCGTCGGCGTCGCAGGCGGCGGCCGCCTCGATGTGGATCGGGTGCCGCTTGGGGTGCATGAGCAGCGACTCCTCGCGGCTCATGGTGCACTTCACGGGGCGGCCGAGGACGTGGGCGGCCAGGGCGGTGTGGCCCTGGTTCGACATGTCCTCCTTGCCGCCGAAGGCACCGCCGTTCGACACCAGCTCGACGACCACCTCGTCGGTGCCGAGCCCCAGCAGCGAGGCGATCTGGTCGCGGTCGTCCCACACGCCCTGGCCCCCGGAGTAGACCAGGAGCGGCTCGCCCTCGGCCGTTCCCGGCACGGCGAGGGTCGATTCGGGCTCGAGGAAGGCGTGCTCGATGCGCTGGGTGGTGAACGTCTCCCGCACCACGTGGGGGCTGGTGCTCAGGGCCTGCTCGACATCGCCCCGGGCGTAGGCCGACCGGGACAGGACGTTGCCCTCCAGGCCCCAGACGGCGTGCTCGTCGCTGGCCAGGGCGGCGAAGGCGTTGGCGAAGGGCGTCAGCGGGCGGTAGGTGACCTCGACCAGCTCGGCGGCCCGGCGGGCGGTGGGCCGGTCGACGGCCACCACCACGGCCAGGACGTCGCCCAGGTAGGACGTCCGCCCGCCCTCGGGGATCATCACCGGCCAGTCCTCGTGGATCAGCCCGACCCGCAGCTCGCCCGGGATGTCGGCCGCGGTGAGCACGGCCTCGACGCCCTCGACCGCCGCGGCGGCGCGGGTGTCGATGCGCACGACGTCGGCCCGGGCGTGGTCGGCCAGGTGGAGGGCGGCATGGAGCATGCCGTCGACCCGGATGTCGTCGATGAAGCCCTTGTCGCCCAGGGCCAGGTCCTCGCCCTGGTAGCGCACGCCGCGCTCGCCCACGCCGGTGGGCAGGGCGACGGGCGTCTCGGTGCCGGCGGCGAGGGCTTCGACGGCGTCGAGGATCTTGGTGTAGCCGGTGCAGCGGCACAGGTGGCCGCCGAGGTGGCGGGCGGCGGTGTCGCGGTCGAGCCCGCGGCCCTTCTTGTCGAGCAGGGCCTTGACCCGGACCACGATCCCGGGCGTGCAGAAGCCGCACTGGAGGGCGCCGGTGGCGGCGAAGGCGGCGGCGAAGCGGGCCCGCTCGGATTCCTCGATGCCCTCGAGCGTCGTGACCTCCTTGCCCTCGGCCCGCCCCAGCCCGATCTGACAGGCCACCACGGCCTTGCCGTCGAGCAGGATCGTGCAGCAGCCGCACTGGCCCGAGGGCGAGCAGCCGTCCTTCGGGCTGAGGACGCCCAGCTCGTCACGCAGGGCCGCCAGCAGGTGGGGCTGGCCTCCACCGACGACGACGGGCTCGCCGTTGACCGTGAAGGCGTGAGCCGTCTCGCTGGAGGTCGAGGTCGCCGGGGCGTCGGTCATCCCGACCACGTTCACGCGCCTTCAACAGTCTGTCAACGCACCCGCCGTTTCGGGCATGTGAAGATGCGCCGGTGACCACCCCCTCGACCGCCGAGATCCTCCGCAACCCCGGCCGCGCGACCCTCCGGGGAGACACTGCGGCGGCCGGCGCCGGGGGGCCCACGCCCCGCGACTTCCACCGGCGGCTCCTGGGCTACGAGCCGACGCCACTGGTCGACGCCGCCGAGCTGGCCGCCGACCTCGGCGTCGGACGGCTCTGGGTGAAGGACGAGGCGTGGCGGCTGGGGCTGCCGGCGTTCAAGATGCTGGGGGCGTCGTGGGCGTCGTACCGGCTGCTGGTCTCCCGGCTCGGGGCCGAACCCGAGTGGTCGTCCGTCGACGACCTGGCTGCGGCGCTGACGCCGCTCGGCCCGCTCACCCTGGTGGCCGCCACCGACGGCAACCACGGTCGGGCCGTGGCCCGCACCGCCCGGCTGTTGGGGCTGGGGGCG
>DATHEV010000201.1:0-3649 GCA_035318405.1 Iamia sp. | reverse complement strand
GGCGGCGTCGGTGATCCCCTTCGCCTGGAACATCTGGCGGACGCTCCGCAAGGGCACCGACGCCGGTCCCGACCCATGGAAGGGCCAGACCCTCGAGTGGGCCACCAGCTCGCCCCCGCCGCCCCACAACTTCGACGAGCTGCCGCCCATCCGGTCGAACCGCCCGGTCTGGGACCTCCGCCACCCGAAGGAGGTCCACCGGTGAGCGAGCGCAGCGAGCGAACCAGACAGCACAGGTGTGTCTTCGACGCCGGAGCGAGCGCAGCGAGCGGAGTCGTCGGGGGTCACCGGTGCGCCTGGGCGGCGAGAGTCATTGCGCCGCGCCACGGCTCAGAGGCGACCCGGTGACCGACGACCCGGCCACCGACGACCCGGCGGCCCCGTCGGCGCACGAGGCCGTGACCGCGCCCGCCGTGGCCGAGGAGGAGGCCGAGCGCGACGACGCCGGTCGGGCCGCCGGCCACGCCGGCTGGGGCATCCAGGCCCGGATGTTCGGCGGCATCGCCGCGTTCATCGCCTTCATCGGCGCCATCTACTGGTTCGTGTCCTACGAGAACGCGGGGACGACCCTCCTCGCCCTCACGGCGGTCATGGCCGCCATGACGGCGGCCTACGTGGGCTGGCCCCGCCGCAACCACCACCCGCACGTCGACGACGACGGCGGCCAGCAGGCCGAGCCCGGTCACGACCCCCACGACGGCGTGTGGTTCCCCGAGGCCAGCATCTGGCCCGTCGCCATCGGGGCGGGCATGGTCCTCGTGGGCAACGGCCTGCTCCTGGGCCGCTGGCTGCTGATCCCCGCCGCCGTGTTCCTGGCCTGGGCCCTCGCCGGCCTGATCCGCCAGGGCCGCCACCGCATCTGAGGATCGGGCCGAGCAGGTTCCGACCGGGGTGAGCGGGTAGGTGGACACCCATGGCCAACGGGAACGACGAGACCACCGACGACCTCATCGAGGCGACCAAGGAGGCCAAGGAGGCGGCCCAGGAGGCCGTGTCCGAGACCCAGGACGAGGCCGAGGAGCTCCAGGAGGAGCTCGACCGTCGAGCCGAGGAGCAGTCCGAGGGCGACGCCGACGGCTAGCGCAGGCCTCGTCGGAGGGCGGTGAGACCGCCGCCCCGCACCTTGGCCTCGGGGACGCCGGCGTGGCGGACCCAGAACGAGGGATGCACCGAGGTCGTGACCAGCTGCGGCCACGGCACGACCCGGGGCAGGCGGCGGTCGAGGACCCGGCGCTCGGCGCCGTCGACCCGTAGGGGCCCTCGCGTCTCGAGCACCGGCTCGATCACCGAGGTGATGTCGTCGAGGTCGAACCGGGCTCGGGTGAACCGGCCCCGCAGCTCGACCGTGGTGCCGTCGAGCGTGACGGTCCACCGTTGCCCGTCGAGGTAGGAGAGGACGGCGGCCGGCCAGCCCACGACGAGGACGAGGACCAGCCACCACCCGCTGCCGTCGGCGAGGTCCATGGCCGCGGTGAGGGTCAGTGCGGCCGGGCCGAGGAACAGCAGCGCGGTGGCCCGCCGCATCGTCGGCACCGGGTGCCCGCTCATCGGTCTCGCCGTCCCCGTCACTCCCACCATGGCGTCACGCTAGGCCGAACCCGAAGGGTCAGTCGACGGGGGTGGAGCGGGTGCGGGCCAGCTTGGCCTCCTTGCGCCGAGCGGGCACCTCCCACAGGCGCAACAGCTCCCACCTGATGCGGGGTCGCTCGGGCGGGGCCATGCCGGCGTCCTCGTCGCGGAGCTGGAGCTCGCGGCACAGCCGGTAGGTCACCAGGCCCACGACCGGAGGCAGCAGCACGGCGGCGACCCGGCAGGCGACGAGCACGGCGTTGACCGAGAGCCCGAAGGTCGTGGCCAGGACGTCGGTCGAGCCCGACAGCGTGAGCACGGTGTAGAAGGCCAGCGTCGCCGCGCCCATGCAGGTGCGCACCGGCCGGTTGCGGGGTCGGTCGAGCAGGTGGTGCTCGGTGACGTCGGAGGTGAACCGAGCCTCGAGGAAGGGCCACATGTACAGCAGGGCGAAGGTGATGCCGGCCAGGAGCACGGCCGGGAAGAACGGTGCCGGCACCTCGTAGCCGCCGGCCCGGATCTCCCACGCCGGGAAGATCCGCAGCGCGCCGTCGAGCCAGGCCATGTACCAGTCGGGCTGCGACGCCGAGCTCACCTCGGCCGGTTCGAACGGCCCGTAGAGCCAGATGGGGTTGATCTGGGCCAGGCCACCGAGGGCGGCGATCACCGCCGCGGTCATGAACATCAGGCCGATGGACTTGAAGGCGAAGCGGGGCCACACCGGCTCGCCCACCACGTTCTTCTCCGTGCGTCCGCGGCCACCGAACTGCGTGTGCTTGTGCCGCACGACGAGCCCGAGGTGGATGCCGAGAAGGGCGATGATCAGCGCCGGCAGCAGGAGGATGTGGATGACGTAGAGGCGGTTGATGATGTCGGGCCCGGGGAACTCGCCACCGAACAGGAGCGACGCCAGCCACGTGCCGGCCAGTGGGATCGACAGCGTGATCGAGTAGGCGATGCGCAGCCCGGTGCCGGAGAGCTGGTCGTCGAGCAGCGAGTAGCCGGCGAAGCCGTTGAAGATGCCCAGGATCAGCAGGGTGATGCCGACGATCCAGTTGAGCTCGCGGGGCCGGCGGAAGGCGCCCGTGAAGAACACCCGCATGAGGTGGACGATGATGGCGGCGAGGAACAGCAGGGCGGCCCAGTGGTGCATCTGGCGCATCACCAGCCCGGCCCGCACGTCGAAGCTGAGGTCGAGCGACGAGGCGTAGGCCTCGGTCATGGTCACGCCCTGGAGCGGCGCGTAGCTGCCGTCGTAGACGACCTTGTTCACGCTGGGATCGAAGAAGAACGTGAGGTAGACGCCGGTGACGATGAGGACGACGAACGCGTAGAGGGCGATCTCGCCGATCAGGAACGACCAGTGGTCGGGGAAGACCTTGCCCAGGGCGGTGCGGGCGAACTTGGCCGACCCCGTGCGGGCGTCCATCCACCGGGCGACCCGGCGGGTGATCAGGCGATCGCCGCGGGCCATCAGCTGATCCCGCTCGGGTCGGCGCTCATCGGTCGCGGTCCCAGAAGCCGGACCCCGTGGGGCCGCTGAAGTCGCCCTCGGCCACGACGAAGCCCTGCTCGTCGATGCTGATGGGGAGCTGCGGGAGCGAGCGGGTGGCGGGACCGAACACCGGCCGGCAGCCGTCGAGCACGTCGAAGGTCGACTGGTGGCACGGGCACAGCAGCAGGGCCTTGTCGGCCTGGTAGAGCCCGACCGGGCAGCCCACGTGGGTGCAGAGCTTGGAGTACGCCACCAGTCCGTCGGCGGCCCAGTCCTCCCGGCCCTCGCGGGCCTCGCCCTCCTCGGCCGGGCGGATGAGCAGCGTGGGGCTGTCGGCCTGCTCGGCCGGGCGCAGCTCGGCGTGCGGGTCGTCCGGGTCGGGCGGCAGCTCGGGGAAGACGGTGAGGACGCCGTTGACGTTCACGTCCTCGGCCTTGACCCGCTGGTTGTCGGCGGTGACCACGTAGACGCCCCGCTCGTACGGGGTCTGCTTCAGCCCGGCTCCGGGCCGCGGCCCGAGCGAGCGGATGGGGAACAGGAGGGCGGCGCCCAGGGTGGCCATGGCCGCGCCGGCGCTGCGGACGA
>DATHEV010000200.1:0-3045 GCA_035318405.1 Iamia sp. | reverse complement strand
ATTCCGAGGGTCTCGTTGGCGGTGAGGTCGAAGCTGACCCCGTCGACCGCGGTGACCAGCCCGTCGTCGGTGGGGAACTGCACCCGCAGGTCGCGGACCTTGAGGACGACATCGCCGTCGGCCAGGTCGTCGTTGGCGCTGCTGGTCTCGAGGGTCGACAGGTCGAGATCCTCGCCGTAGGCATCGGCGTCGGTGTCCTTGGCGAGGTCCAACCCGCCCTCCTTCTCCAGGTCGGGGCTCATCGGCGGGACTGGGGGTCGAAGGCGTCGCGCAGGCCGTCACCCACGAAGTTGACGCACAGCACGGTCAGCAGGATGAACAGCCCCGGGAAGTAGAGGAGGTGCTCGTCGAAGTAGATGTTGGCCTTGGCGTCGTCGAGCATCTGCCCCCACGACGTCTCCGGGATCTGGACGCCGAAGCCGAAGAAGCTCAGCGTCGACTCGGCGACGATGGCCACGGCGATGGCCAGGGTGGCGTTGACCACGATCGGTCCGATGCAGTTGGGCAGCAGGTGGCGGGTGATGATCCGGAAGTTCGAGGCGCCGACGGCCCGGGCCGCCTCCACGAACTCCTTCTCCTTGATCGAGAGGATCTGGCCCCGGACCACCCGGGCGATCGACATCCAGCCCAACATGGCCAGGACGATGATGATGATGGAGTCGGTGCCGAACCTCGGTTCGCTGCCCTCGCCCCGCACGAAGCGCCCCACCGGGTTCTGGTCGGACGTGGCGAACTTCAGCCCCACCGCCAGCACGGCGATGCCGGGGACGATCAGGAACAGGTCGGTGACCCGCATCAGCAGCTGGTCGACCCACTTGCCGAAGAAGCCGGCCAGGGCGCCGCTGACGGTGCCCACGAGGGTGGAGATCAGCGCCACCGCCAGGCCGATCTTGAGCGAGATCTGGCCGGCGAAGATCACCCGTGCGAAGTAGTCGCGCCCGTTGTTGTCAGTGCCGAACCAGTGGTCGCCGTTGGGCGCCTGAGCGCCGGCGAGGATGTCCTGGTCGGTCGGGCTGTGGGGCACCCACAGGGAGGCGAAGAAGATCGCCAGGCAGAGGATGATCAGCACGACCAGGCCGAACATGGCCAGCTTGTGGCGGACGAAGCGGCGCCGGAACAGCTGCCACTGCGACCGGGGCGGGGCGCTGCCGACCTCGCTGCCGATCTCCTCGGCGGCGGCCTCGTCCTCGAGCAGCTCGAGGTAGTGCCCCTCGGGGTCGACGGGGTCGCCCGCCGTGGCCACCCCGCTGGTGTCGTCGGGTCCGCTCACGAGAGCCGGATCCGGGGATCGAGGATGCTGTAGAGGACATCGGCCAGCAGGTTGAAGGCGATGACGAAGACGGCCACGACGACCATCCACGCCTCCAGCACGGCGGTGTCGCCCTGCAACAAGGCCTGGATGAACATCCGGCCCATCCCGGCGATCGAGAAGATCGTCTCGGTGACCAGCAGCCCGCCGAACAGCAGGCCGATGTCGATGGCCATCACCGTCACCAGTGGGATCAGGGCGTTGCGCACGCCGTGCTTGAAGATCACCTTGCGCCGCGGGACGCCCTTGGCCCGCGCCGTGCGGATGTAGTCGGCGCTCATCACGTCGAGCATGGCCGAGCGCTGGAACCGGCTCCAGGAGCCGATGATCTGGACGCTCAGCGTCATCACCGGGAGGATCAGGTGGCGGAGGTAGTCCTCGTTGAAGCCCGACCCGCGGGCCTTGTGGAGGCCCACGAAGTCGACCTGGCGCTTGTCCCACCCGAGCGAGCGGGCCCACTCGTGGTTCGCCGACCACTCGGGGATCTTGATGGCCAGCACGTTGATCGCCAGCAGGCCGAACCAGAACGGGGGCATGGCTATGGCCAGGTAGCTCAGCCCCGTGAGCATGTAGTCCGGTATCGAGTACTGCTTGACGGCACCGAAGACGCCGATCGCCACGGCCAGCGCGGCCGAGATGACGATCCCGAAGAAGATCAGCTGGATGGTGTTCCAGAAGGCGCGCTTGGTCATGTCGGCCACGGGCTCGCGGGTGCGGGCGCTCTCGCCCCAGTCGCCCTGGACGAACTCCTTGAGCCAGTTGCCGTACTGGACCGGCACGGGGTCGTTGAGGCCGAGCCGCTCGGTCTCCCGCTGGACGACCTCGGGATCGCGGACGTTGCGCAGTCGTGCGGTCGGGTCGAAGGTCTCGCGGACGAACCAGAAGAGCAGGAACGAGGCGATCAACACGACGGGGATCGAGATCAGGATCCGTCGCAGGACGTAGACGATCATGGTGCCACCGGATGGAAGAGGGGGAACGAGCGGGGGCCCGGCACGTGTGTGCCGAGCCCCCGTCTCAGGTCATGCGGATGCGGTCAAGGCCCTAGGCCTCGAGGCCCCAGTTCTGCATGTTGTTGAACGGCCCGAGGATGGCGTTGTCGCCCACCGGGCCGAGGATGGCGTCGCTCCACAGCAAGATGTTCGGCAGCGGATCGACCGGCAGCGAGGCGACGTTCTCGGCCAGGAGGTCCTGAGCCTCGGCGCCGGCGGCCTGGCGCTCTTCCTCGTCCAGGCTGGACTCGACCGTCTCCAGGAGCGGATCGATGTCCGGGATGTTGGTGCGGGTCCAGTTCTGACCGCTGAACTCGTTCTCGGCGCTCGGGATGTTCTTCGAGCAGAACAGGTTGCAGTTGCTCGGGTCGAGCGAGGTCAGCACCTGGGCGTAGAGGCCCAGCTGGAAGTCACCGTTGGGGAGGGTCTCACCGAAGAAGGTGCCGGCCTCCTGGTTGGCGACCGTGACGTTGAAGCCGGCCTCGCCGGCCTGCTCGATCACGATCTCCTGGGTGCGCTCACGGCGAGCGTTGCCGGCGGTGGTGATGAACTCGATGTCGGCCTGGGCGCCGTCCTTCTCCCAGATGCCATCGGCGTTCTTCTCCCAACCGTCACCGGTCATGAGCTCGTCGACCTGGTCGAGGTCCAGCTGGTAGTCGGCGAAGGCGTCCTCGTTGGTGTACGGGGCCATGATCGGCGGGTCCAGGGCGTTGGACGCCTCGGTGACGTCGATGCCACCGAAGA
>DATHEV010000199.1:0-2986 GCA_035318405.1 Iamia sp. | reverse complement strand
ACGGCCGGCGGTCAGAGGTTGGCGGGGACGACCCGTCCGTAGGTGCTGCAGAGACCGGCGGCGTTGATGGCGAGGAACATGAGGATCAGGCTCCACGCCAGGGCGCGCTTCCAGCCCTCGAGGCGCCGGGAGCCGGCGGCCGCGGTGGGCATGTACCAGCTCGGGAGCAGGCCGAGGTCGGTGGGCGTCACGACGTCCCACCAGCTCACGGCGTCGTCATCGACCTCGTCGACGGGCTCGGCGGCCAGGGCCTCGGCCTCCAGCTCGGCGTCGTCGACGGACAGGTCGTCGGGCGTCATCACCGCGGTCATCGGGCCTCCCGAGATTGGGTGTCGGAACAGTATCGGTGCCGGCCTCCGAAGGGAGGTCGCCCCGCTCAACCGGGGCGGAGCGGGGCCGATGGGGGCCCGCCTCGCGGCGAGGCCGGAAGGAACGGGCGGACCGGATGCACCCGACGAACGATCACCCCACCGGCGGACCGGCCTGGGTCCCCCCGCCCTCGACCGGGCCCCAGCCGGCTGGGGTCGTCAGCCGGTCGCGCCGGGGTGTCGCCGTGACCCTTGCCGGGGTGGTGGCGGCGCTCGCCCCCGTCGCCCGGTGGTTCCGCGTCGACGTCGACCTCGGAGGGCCCGAGTCGTACACCGTCCTGGCGAGCGGATGGGGTTCGCCGACGATCGACGGGCCCGGCTTCGGGCCCACGCCGGCCGGGGAGCCGTGGACCTGGACGATCCCCGGGATCTCCGACGGTGTCGTCTCGTCCGTCGTGGCGCTGGTGGTCGTCGCCACCGGGATCCGGATGCTCGTCGTCGGGAGGCGGGCCGGACGCCCGTCGGCGGCGGCGGTCCTCGTGGTGAGCCTGCTGGGCCTGGCCTGGTCGCTCGTGTCGGGGCTCAGCGCCGCCCGCCGGGTCCGGACGACCGAGCTGCTGACGGCGATGGCCGGTGTGTCCCATCCCTCGGCTCGCGACGCGGTGTCGGGCCAGGTCGGCGTCGGGTTCGTCATCACCACGGCGGCGTTCGGGGCGGCGGCCCTGGTCGGCATGACCGCGCTCCGGTCGGGCCCCCGCCCGGTTCTGCCCCCCGAGCCGAGCGGTGACGGCCAGCCGTGGGCCGGACCGGTGGCCGGAGCCGATGGCGCGCCCTCGCCGTGGGAGCCGGCGCCGGCTCCGCCTCCGATTCCGCCGCCGCCGCCGCCCTCGGGCTGGATCTGACGGATCGGTCGGGCCGAGGCTCGGCTCACCGCCCGGTCGGCTCGGTGCGGGTCCAGATCATGTCCCGGCCGGTGTCGGCGGGGGCCTGCGGACGGTCCGAGGCGATGACGTCGACGAGCCGGAAGCCGAGCCGGCGGGGCACGCCGGCGCTGGCGCCGTTGGCCTCGTCACAGCGGATCTCGACCCAGAGGACGTCCTCCTGGCGGAGGGCCAGGTCGGTGAGGTGGCCGACGATGCGGGTCATCAGGCCCCGGCCCGTCGCCCCCACGTGGAGCCAGTAGCCGACCTCGACGCCGCCCGGGCCCACCCGGTCGTGCAGGCCCACGCCACCGAGGACGGCGCCGGTGGCCCGGTCGAAGATCCCGTAGACGGCCTCGCGCCCGTCGGCCGCCCGGGCGTCGGCGTCGGACCGGAAGCGGTAGAAGCCCTCCTCCGTCGCCCCCTCGGGGGTGGCCCACACCATCCACGGCTGGAGGTGGTCGAGGCTCTCGACGGCGGCGACGGTGAGGGCGGGCACGTCGGCGTCGGCCCAGCGCCGGAGCACCACGTCACCCAGGGCGTCGACGGTCTCCGGCGGCCACGGCACCGAGCCATCCCACCACCCCCGCCGGGGCCGGCGCGCCGGTTTCCCCGACCATCCCCCGTTGTTCACCCCATTGTCACCCGTTGTGGGGGTTGTCCTTGCTTGCCGCGGCGCCGTCCTTGAGACCGCGCAGGTAGGCGTCGAGCTGGTCCATCTGGCCGGGCGACAGCTCCCGGATGCGCCGGCTGAAGGCCGTGATCCGCAGCTCCGAGGTCTCGTCGGCCGGCCGGTCGCCGACGGGCGGCACGAGCGCCGTCGACAGGTCGGTGGGCTCGAGCCCCAGCGTGACGGCCAAGGCGGGCAGCAGCTTGACCCGGGGTTGGGTCTCGCCCGTCAGCCACTTGGAGACCGTCTGCTGGCGGACCCCGACCTGGGTCGCCACGTCGGCCTGGCTCAGGCCCAGCAGCAGCATCTGTTCGCGCAGGAGCTCGGCCAGCGGGGCTCGGGCAGACGGTGACACAGTTCGTAGTGTTCCACACCTAGAAGGCGTGAACACAGGTGAACAGCGGGCCGAGAGACGGCCTCTCACCGACGCCGTCGCCGGCCTACCCTGACGCTGTGGCCAGGGCGCGGTGGGACGGGTGGGACGACGGGCGCTTCGCCGGCCACCCCGTCGTGGCCGACGCCGTGCTGGAGGACGGCACCGCCCACGAGGGCGTGGCCCTCGATGACGCCACGGTGCTCGACGGCATGGCCGACGACGTCGACCTCGGCGACGTGCGGATCACCGGCGCGGGTCTCTCCGGGTCCGAGATCACCGAGCTCAAGCTGGCCGACAGCCTGGTGCTCGGGGCTGACCTGGCCGGCGTGCGCTGGCCGGGCGCCTTCCTCCAGCAGGTCGAGGTGCGCGACGCCCGGCTGACCGGGGCCGACCTCACCGAGGCTCGGCTCACCGGCGTGCGTCTGCGCCGATGCCGGCTCGACAGCGTGGTCCTGGCCGACGCCCACCTGCGCGACGTCCGCTTCGAGGACTGCGTGCTCACCGACACCTTCCTCGGCGGGGCCCGGCTCGAGCGGGTGGCGTTCGTCCGCTGCGACCTGGCCCACGCCGATCTCGACGGGAGCCGGCTCGACAAGGTCGACCTGCGGGGATCGGACGTGTCCGAGGTGGCCCGGCTGGGCGCCCTCCGCGGCGCGGTGGTGGACGAGGCGCAGGTCATGGCCATGGCCGCCCGGCTGGCGCAGCAGGCCGG
>DATHEV010000198.1:0-3795 GCA_035318405.1 Iamia sp. | reverse complement strand
TGGCGCTCGGCGCCCTCGCCCTCGGGCGGCGGGGCCTGCGCCACCCCCTCGGCTGGGCCGTGGCCCTGAACCTGGCCTTCGTCACCGTCGCCGGGAGCAACCCGCTCGGCACCAGCTTCGGCGGCACCCGCACCGGTCTCGCCCTCAGCGCCCTCGCCATCATCGTCCTGGCGACCCCCGGCGCCCGCCGCGAGCAGCCCGTCAGCCCCCCAGCACCCGCCGCGAGCTGACCTCGTCGCCCCCGCACGGCGCCACCGGTCGATCGGGTCCCGGCCGGGCCGACGGGGGTTCGGCGAACCGGTAGAGCAGCACGCTGCCACCGCCCAGGGTGCCGACCGGGCAGTAGGCCCGGAGCCAGGCCAGCTCGTCGCGGGACACGACCGTCAGGCGGGTCGCCCCCACCGCGACCCAGCCGGTGACCTCGGCCGGGTCGGCGTCGAGGAGGTCCCGGGACCCGTCCCCCGCCGACAGCCCGCGCGGGGCGATGACCGAGACCCACGGCTCGTCGTGCGTCGCCGCCCAGCGCCGGACCCGGTACAGGTCCTGGCCGAAGTCGAGGTTGGCGTCGCTCACCCACCGGTAGGCGGGCCGGAACGGCGGTGGGCTCCACGCCATGGAGTGGCTGCTCCCGGTCACCAGGGCCACGACCTGGGTCACGGCGACGACGGCCAGCGCCACCCGGCCGATCCGGTGGCCGCGCAGCAGGTCGGCGCCGGCCCCGGCCGCGACCATCCAGAGCGCCAGCGAGGGCAGCGCCAGCCGCAGGCCCAGGGCGAGCGGCTGGACCATGGTGAACGCCAGGAGCACGACCCCGGGCAGCGCCACGGTGAGCGCCAGGTCGAGACGACGGGGACCGGGCCGGCGCCACCACGCCAGCGCCGCCAGCACCAGGAGGAGCACCGCCGGCAGCGGCACCTTCGCCACCAGGCTGGCGGGATAGAACCACCACTGGGTGCCCGACCAGGCCCGCCCCATCAGCCAGGCGTTGCGGGGGTCGGAGGTGACGGTCAGGTAGGCGAACCCGGCCTGCCACTCGGGGGGCGTGGGCACGGCGAGCACCACCTCGGCCAGCGCCGAGCGGGCCCCGGCCGACGCCACCAGCCCGTCGTAGCGGGCGGCCGGCGCCCCGGTGGGGGCGGTGAGGTCGACGGCGCGGTAGATCGCCCACAGGCCGGCGTAGCCGACGCCGCCGGCCACCGCCACGGTCCGAGCCACCCGGGCGCGGGCGCCGGGGGCGACGGCCACCACGACCAGGGCGATGGGGACCAGCACCAGCCCGGTGTGGCGGGTGGCGAGGGCCAGCGCCAGCGTGACACCGACGACGGCGGCCCGGCGCAGGGTCGGGGCCTCCCGGTGGCGCAGGAGGGCGAGCGAGACCGCCAGCGTGGCCAGGGTGAAGGCCACGTCGATCGACTGGAGGTGGCCCAGGCCGAGCACGAACGGGGTGGTGAACCAGAGCCCGGCGGCCAGGAGCCCGGCGGCCTCGCCGGCCAGCCGCCGGGCCAGCAGGTACAGCAGGGCGCCGCACGCCACCGCCTCGGCCAGGGGGACGAGCCGGGACAGGAACAGCACCCGACGCAGCCGCCCGGCCCGATCGTTGGCGGCCAGGGTGGCGTCGGTGTGACCGAACCAGTCCCCCTCCCGCCAGCTCTCGCCCCGGGGCACGATGGGATCGGCCGCCAGGGCCGGGAGCGCCGCCAGCACCTTGGGCAGGATGGGGTGCTCCGGGCTCATCCGCAGGTCGCGGTGGACCAGGTGCGACAGCCCGCCGGCCAGGTCCACGCCCTCGTCGACCGTCGGCGAGTCGGAGGCGGCCTGGCGGAGCCCCGCCACCACGAAGACGACGGCGACGGCCACCACGGCCAGGCGCGCCCACCGGGGGTCGGTCGGCTCGACGGCTCCCTCGGCTGGCACCACACGATGGTGGTCGACCCGGCGCCGGCGGCGGCGCATCCCCTCCGGGCCGGCCAGCCGGGGTCAGCCCACCTGGCGGAGCTCGCGCTTGAGCTCCTTGATCTCGTCCCGGAGACGGGCGGCGTACTCGAAGCGGAGGTCGGACGAGGCCTCGTGCATCTCCTCCTCCAGGGTGTGGATGAGCCGGGCCAGCTCCTCGCCGGGCAGGCCGGCCAGCTCCTCGCGGCGCTTCTTGTCGGCGGCGCGCTCCTTCCGGCTGCCCCCACCGGGCATGGGGGCCTTGTCCTCGGCCGGCCGGATGAGGGCGAGGATGTCGGTGACCGCCTTGCGGATGGTCTTCGGGTCGATGCCGTGCTCGATGTTGTAGGCCCTCTGGAGACCGCGGCGGCGGTGGGTCTCGCTGATCGCCTTCTGCATCGACGGGGTGACCTTGTCGGCGTACATGATCACCTGGCCCTCGACGTTGCGGGCGGCCCGACCGATGGTCTGGATGAGCGACGTCTCGCTGCGGAGGAAGCCCTCCTTGTCGGCGTCGAGGATCGCCACCAGCGACACCTCGGGCAGGTCGAGGCCCTCCCGCAGCAGGTTGATGCCGACCAGCACGTCGAACTCGCCCAGCCGCAGGTCGCGCAGGATCTCGATGCGCTGGATGGTGTCGACCTCGCTGTGGAGGTAGCGGACCCGGACCCCGAGCTCGAGCAGGTAGTCGGTGAGGTCCTCCGACATCTTCTTGGTGAGGGTGGTGACGAGCACCCGATCGCCCCGGGTGACCCGATCGTTGATCTGCACCATCAGGTCGTCGATCTGGCCCTTGGTCGGCTTGACCACGATCTCGGGGTCGATCAGCCCGGTGGGGCGGACGACCTGCTCGACCACGCGCGTGCTCTTCTCCAGCTCGAACGGGCCGGGCGTGGCCGAGAGGAACACGGTCTGGCCGACCTTGTCGATGAACTCGTCGAAGCGGAGCGGCCGGTTGTCGGCCGCGGACGGGAGCCGGAAGCCGTGCTCGATCAGCTGCTCCTTGCGGCTGCGGTCGCCCTCGTGCTGGCCGTGGAGCTGGGGCACCGTCTGGTGGCTCTCGTCGATCACCATCAGGAAGTCGCGCGGGAAGTAGTCGATCAGGGTGTTCGGCGTCTCGCCCGGGCCCCGCCCCTCGATCGGCGCCGAGTAGTTCTCGATCCCGTTGCAGAACCCGACCTCGGCCATCATCTCCAGGTCGTACTGGGTGCGCATGCGGAGACGCTGGGCCTCGAGCAGCTTGCCCTCGTCCTCGAACTGCTTGAGCCGCTCCTGGAGCTCGTGCTCGATGCGGACGATGGCCCGCTGGAGCCGCTCCTCGCCGGCGACGTAGTGGGTGGCCGGGAGCAGGACGAAGTCGTCGTGGGTCTGGATCTTCTCGCCCGTCACCGGGTCGAAGGTGGCCATGGCCTCGATCTCGTCGCCGAAGAGCTCGATGCGCAGCGCCGTCTCGTCGTAGGCGGGGTGGATCTCGATGGTGTCGCCCCGCACCCGGAAGTTGCCCCGGGTCAGGTTCATGTCGTTGCGGTCGTACTGCATGTCGACGAATCGGCGCAGCAGCAGCCGCTGGTCGATGGTCTCGCCCTTCCGGAGGACGAGCAGGCTGTCGCGGTACTCCTCGGGCGAGCCGAGGCCGTAGATGCAGCTGACCGAGGCCACCACGATGACGTCGCGCCGGGTCAGCAGCGAGGCGGTCGTGGAGTGGCGCAGCCGCTCGATCTCGTCGTTGACCGAGCTGTCCTTCTCGATGTACGTGTCGCTCGACGCGATATACGCCTCGGGCTGGTAGTAGTCGTAGTAGCTGACGAAGTACTCGACTCGGTTCTTGGGGAAGAACTCCCGGAACTCGTTGGCCAGCTGCGC
>DATHEV010000197.1:0-6772 GCA_035318405.1 Iamia sp. | reverse complement strand
TGCGGGTGAGCTTCGACGGCGGGCCCGCCGAGGAGTTCGCCCTCGGCGCCGAGTCCCGCCAGGTCCAGGGCCAGTGGCTCGACATCGGCGACCGCACGTTCTCCGACCTGTCGATCGAGATCTCCGCCACCGACATCGGTGACCGGGACACCTACGCCGCGGTGAGCGCCGTCGGCTTCGCCGACATTCGCCTCGAGGAGGACGACCTGCGGCTGCGGGAGTCGCTCCGGCTCCCCACCGACCTGCTCGACGCCCTGGGCGAGTCCTCCGACGACCTGCCCCTCGCCATCGCCCTCACCCGCCTGCGGGCGCGGGCCAGCGCCCCGCTGCGCTCGGATCCCGAGACGGCCATGGTCCGCGACCTCGACATCCCGACCGCCCGCTCCTTCTCCCTCGGCGGCGCCGTCCGTCTGGCCGACGGGGCCCCCGACGTGGTCCTCGACGAGCTGCTGGGCGTGCCCGGCCTCGACGACGGTGGCATCGAGACGGACGCCTCCCGCCACCTGCCCGGCGACCTCGGGTCTCGGCCCCTGTCCGCCGTCGACGGCGACCCCGCCACCCACTGGAGCCCGGGCTTCCTCGAGCAGGAGGCCGACTGGGCGTCGTACACCCAGAGCGATCCGGTCACCTTCGACCACCTCGACCTCCAGGTCGTGGCGGACGGCCGCCACACGGTCCCCACCCGCCTGCGGATCGTGGCCGACGGCGAGACCGCCGCCGTGGTCGACGTGCCCGACGTCGAGGACCAGGCCGAGAAGGACGCCACCGTCGCGGTGCCGATCGACCTGCCCGAGGCCGTCACCGGGCGCAGCATCGAGATCCACATCGACGCCACCCGGCCGGTCACCACCCTCGACTGGATCTCCAACCGCTCGGTGGTGATGCCCGTGGGCATCGCCGAGTGGGGCATCGAGGGCATCGCCGTGGAGCCCCCGGCCGGCCCCTTCGACAGCGGGTGCCGCTCCGACCTGGTCACCGTCGACGGCGAGGCCGTCCCGGTGCGGGTGACGGGCTCGGTCGAGGACGCCGTGGCCAGCAAGACCCTCGACGTGGCCCTGTGCGCCGACGACACCCTCGACCTGCCCGCCGGCGAGTCCCAGCTGCGCACCGCCCGCGGCCGCGACACCGGCCTCCACCTCGACACCGTCACCCTGCGCTCGGCGGCCGGCGGCGGGGCCGACACCGCGGCCGCCCCGCTCGTCGACGGCGGCGACCGGCCCGACGCCGTCAGCGCCGAGGTCACCCACTCCGACCGCTGGCGCCGCACCATCACCGTCGGCGCCCGCGACCAACCCACGTGGCTGGTCATCGGCCAGAGCCACAACGCGGGTTGGCAGGCATCGATCGACGGTGCGGACCTCGGCGAGCCGGTCCTGGTCGACGGCTACTCGTCGGCCTTCCTCATCCCCGCCGGCGACGAGCCCGTGGTGGTCGATGTCGAGTGGGCGCCCCAGCGGGTGGTCTTCGGCGGGCTGGCGCTCTCACTGGTGGCCGCCCTCCTCGCCCTCCTCCTGGCCCTGCGCCCGTGGCGCTGGCGCCGCCGCTCCGTGCCCGAGGTGGCCGTCGCCCGGCGCGACGAGGCGCCCTTGCCCCTGGCCCTCGGACCTCTGCTCGACAGCCCCGGCACGGCGCCCGGCTGGCTGGCCAGCGTGGCCCTGGCCCTCGTCGCCGGCGTCCTCGGGCTGGCTGCGGTCAACCTCGGCGCCGGCGTGGTCCTGGCCGGGGCCGCCCTGCTCGTGGTGCGCGTCGGTCGGGCCCGGCCCCTGCTGGCGCTGGGGCCGCCCGTCCTGCTCGCCGTCAGCGGCGCCTTCATCCTCCTCCAGCAGGTCCGCCACCGGCTCCCGGACGGCTTCGACTGGCCGACACGCTTCGGCGAGGTCCACGGCGTGGCCTACGTCGGCGTGCTCCTGCTCGGCCTGGGGGTGGTGATCGACCGCCTCCGCACCGGATCCTGGGCCGACGCCGTCGAGCGACCGCCCGACGAGGGTGGCACCCTGGAGGGGTGACACGGCGGCTGGTCATCCCCCTGATCGCGGTCGTCGCCATGCTGGCCGGCGGGTGCGTCGAGGACGACGAGCCGGTCGAGGCCGGCACCGACGCCCCCACCGAGCAGGCAGCCCCGGCGCCGACGCCAACGCCCGAGGAGCTGCTCGCCGCCCTCCCCGAGGCCGACGTCCTCCCGGCCGGGACCGACTGGGAGCGCCAGGACAGCGTGGTGCCGACCGAGGACGAGGAGAGCGACGACGACGGGCCCCGCACGTTGTGCGATCCCGAGGGGCGCGAGCACCCCCTCGCCCTCCTGGTCGCGGGTGAGGAGACGCCCGATGGGGCCGCCGTCGGGTTCCAGGATCCCGACGAGTCCGTCGAGCTGGGCGTCCTGCTCGCCCCCCTCGACGGGGCCGCCGACCTCGTCGCCTCGGCCCAGGCCGACATCGCCGACTGCGCCGGCGTCGACGGTGCCGAGCTCCAGGGCCTCGACGGCTGGCCGACGGTCGGCGAGGCGTCGGTGGCCTTCGGCTGGGAGGCCACCGCGCCGTTCGGACCCGAGGGGGGTGGCGGGGGGCTGTTCACGGCCACCAACACCGTGACCTTCGTGCTGGCCCACGTCGGCGACGTGGTGATCTTCGTCCGGCTCCACGCCGTGACCCCTGTGACCCCCGAGGCCTCCGACCGGCTGCTCGCCGACGAGGACGTCCAGGCTCTGGCCCTCGACGCCGCCGACCGGGTCGCCGCCCTCCGCTGAGGCCCCTCCGTCCCGGCGAGGGCGGGTCCTCAACACGCGGCCGTTGCGGCCGATGTGACGCCAGGTGGGGACGCCGTCCCCCCCGAGCCCGAGGGGGCGATCAGCATCACGTCGAGAGCCTCCACCCGGGGACGGGACGGCCGCGCCGGGGTCGACCTGGCCCTGCTCGTGTCGGTCAGCACGCTGGCCGCCGTCGCGTGCGTGCACTTCGCCCTGGTCGACCGGATCGACGCCGCCATCGACGGCCTCGGCCCCGTCGACCTCAACGGCATCGTCGCCCTGGCCGTCCTCCTGCCCGTCGCCACCACGATCTTCGCCACCCGCCGCTACCGCGACGCCATGGAGGTCCGGGGCGAGCTGGCCCGCCTCTCGCTGCGCGACGGCCTGACCGGCCTCCCCAACCGCCTCTTCCTCTCCGAGTGGCTCGAGAAGGAGCTCCGGCGCACCAAGCGGAGCGACGTCTGGGTCGCCGTCCTCTTCCTGGACCTCGACCGGTTCAAGCTGATCAACGACACGCACGGCCACGACGTCGGTGACGCCCTGCTGGCGGCCCTGGCCGGCCGGCTGCGGGGCTGCATCGAGAACGACGAGGACCGGGTCGTCCGCTATGCCGGCGACGAGTTCATCCTCGTCACCCATGACGAGCCCATGCGACCCAACGCCTCCATCCGCCTGGCCCGCCGGGTCCTCGCCGTCCTCGACGAGCCCTTCGCCATCGGCTCCGAGAGCCTGCGGGTGTCGGCCAGCATCGGCATCGCCGTCGCCACCGACGGGACCGGCACCGCCGACGACCTGATCCGCCAGGCCGACGCCGCCATGTACGACGCCAAGGGCCGCGAGGAGGGCCAGCCGGTCGTCTACACCGAGGACGTCCACGGCACGCGGTTCACGCCCGCCACCCTCGAGCCCCACCTGCGCCGGGCCGCCGAGCAGGGCGACTTCCGGCTCGTGTACCAGCCCGTCGTCGACGTGGCCACCGGCCACCTGAGCGGCGTCGAGACCCTGCTGCGGTGGGACCACCCGACGCGCGGGCCGGTCTCCCCCGTCGAGTTCGTCCCCGTGCTCGAGGAGTCGGGCCTCATCGTCCCCGTCGGGGCGTGGGTGCTCACCGAGGCGCTGCGCCAGGCGCGGGCCTGGAACCACGCCAACCCGCACCGCGAGCCGCTCCGGGTCGCCATCAACGTCTCCGCCCGCCAGCTGGCCCACGCCGGCTTCGAGGACACGGTCCGCACCGCCCTCCGGAACCACCCGGTGCCGCCGGCCACGATCTGCCTGGAGATCACCGAGGGCGCCCTCATGGTCGACATCGAGCAGGCGTGGAGCACGCTCCGGGTCCTCAAGCGGATGGGCGTGAAGCTGGCCCTCGACGACTTCGGCACCGGCTACTCGTCGCTGTCGTACCTCCGGCAGTTCAGCCTCGACATGCTCAAGGTCGACAAGTCGTTCGTCGACGGGCTGGGCACCTCGACCGAGGACACCGCCATCGTCGAGCACGTGATCGGGATGGCCCGGGCCCTCGGCATGGTCACCGTCGGCGAGGGCGTCGAGACGCCCCTCCAGCTGGCCGAGCTCCACCGCCTCGGGTGCCAGCTGGTGCAGGGCTACCTGCTCAGCCCGCCCGTCGGCGCCACCGAGATCAGCGGGATGCTCAGCAAGGGCACCAACCTGGGCCGGACCGCCGTCGGGGCGACCGACGGCACCGCTCCGGCCCGCCCCGTCAGCCCCTTCGACGGCCCGGTCCCCTTCCCGCCGGCCGCGGCACCGGCGCCCGCCCAGCTCCTGTAGCGATCAGCCGAGGTAGGCCCGCTGGACCTCGGGGTCGGCGCGGACCTCGGCGGGGGTGCCGGCGGCGATCACCCGGCCCAGGTCGAGCACCACGACGCGGTGGCAGTGGTCCATCACGAACCCCACGTCGTGCTCGACCAGCACCACGCCGCACTCGTGCCGGGCGAGGTGGTCGCGGAAGGCCGCGGAGAACGCCTCGGTCTCGGTCTCGCCCAGGCCCGAGGTGGGCTCGTCGAGGAGCAGCAGCCGGGGCTCGGCGGCGAGGGCTCGGGCCAGCTCGACCATGCGGGCCACGCCGATGGGGAGCGAACCGGCGGGCACCTCGGCGACGGGCTCGAGGCCGACACCGGCCAGCAGCCCGTCGACCCGCCGCTCGTGCTCGGCGGCGTGGCGGCGGCGGCCGGCGAGGCCCAGGACGTCGACCACCACTCCCCCGCGCAGGGGCCCGCCCTCCAGCGCCACCAGCAGGTTCTCCCGAACCGTCAGGGCGCTGAACACCTGGTGGCGCTGGAAGGTGCGGCGCAGCCCGTGACGGGCCCGCCAGGTGGCGCTGCGCCCGGTCACGTCCTCGCCCCGCACCGTCACCGTGCCGGCGCTGGGCCGCCGGACGCCGGAGATGACGTCGAACAGCGTGGTCTTGCCGGCCCCGTTGGGCCCGATGACGCCGACGACCTCCGCCGGCCCCACGGCCAGGGACACGTCGTCCAGCGCGGTGACCCCGCCGAAGCGCACCGACACCCCTGCGACCTCGAGCACCTCAGCGCCTCGCTTCCAGGTAGGCGTCGGTCAGGCGGTCGAGATCGACCTCGGCGGCGGGGCCGGACCACACGACCCGCCCCAGGGTGAGGAAGGCCACGTCGTCGGCCACGCCCAGGACCCGGCTGGCCTTCTCCTCGGAGAGGAGGATCGTGCTGCCGGCGTCGCGGAGCTCGGTGAGGAGCCTGAGCACCTCGTCCACGACCAGCGGCGCCAGCCCGAGCCCGGGCTCGTCGACGATCAGCAGCCGGGGCGGGTCGATCACCAGCGGGGCGAGGGCCAGCATCTGCTGCTCGCCGCCCGACAGGTACCCGGCCTCGACCCGGTGCCGCCGGCCGAGGGCCGGGAACCGCTCCAGGGCCTGCTCCCGCGCCCCGGGGTCGCGCAGGGCGACGGCCAGGTTCTCGGTCACGCTCAGGCCCGGGAAGATGCCCCGTGACTCGGGCGCGATGGCCAGGCCCATGCGGCTCCGGCGGTGGGCCGGGGCGGCGGTGATGTCCTCGCCGAGGAAGTGCAGGGTGCCGGCGTCGACGCCGACCGCTCCGGCCACGGTCCCGCAGAAGGTCGACTTGCCGGCCCCGCCCGCGCCGAGCAGCACGGTGATGCGCCCGGCGGCGACGTCGAGGTCGATGCCGTGGAGGACCTCGACCTCGCCGTAGCCCGACCGCACGCCGCGCAGCTGGAGCAGGGCGCCGCCGATGGGCGCCAGATCGGCCGCGTCGGTGGGCGTCCGGGCCGCGAGGTCGTCGGACGCGCCCACGGCCGCCTCGGCCTCGGCGGCGGCGATGGCCTCGCCGGCCCGTCGGCGCCGGGCCCGGGCGGCGGTGACGGCGGTGAGGATGCCGTCGGGCGAGGTGGCCAGCTGGACGGCGCCCAGCCCGAACAGGATCTCCTGGATGCGGCCCGAGTCGGTGGCCAGCCCGATGACCTCCGGGCTGAAGACGAAGACGATGCCGGCCAGGACGGCGCCGGCCGGGCGGCGGACGCCCATCAGCACGACGATGGCCAGCCAGCTCAGGCCCACCTGGGCCGGGAAGCTGGCGGTCACGGCCGAGCCGTTGACCGTGGCGTACATGATCCCGCCCAGGCCGGCCACGACGGCGGAGAGGGTGAACACCCGCAGCTTGGCCCGGGGCATCGACACACCGACCGACGCCGAGGCCACCTCGGTCGAGCGCACGGCCAGGATGGCCCGGCCCGACGGCGAGCGCCGCAGGTTGGCCACCAGCACGACCACGGCGAGGACCAGGATCCACAGGAACACGGCCAGGGCCCGGTCCGTGCCCAGGTCGATCGGCCCGATGGTCGGGCGCAGCACCGTCCAGCCGTAGGTCCCGTTGGTGAAGGGCTTGTAGGCGAAGACGATCGTCTCACCGACGAGCGCCAGGGCGAGGGTCGAGAGGGCCAGCGCCAACCCGCCGAGGCGCAGGGCGGGCAGGGCGAAGAGGGCCCCGACGGCGGCGGTGAGGACGAGGGCGATGGCGGCGG
>DATHEV010000196.1:0-11717 GCA_035318405.1 Iamia sp. | reverse complement strand
CCGCCCACTGCGACGGGTGCGGCCGCCCGACGGCGGAGTGTCCCGGCTGCCGCCAGCCCCAGCACGACCCGCCCCGCTTCTGCCCGACCTGTGGGCTGCGGCTCGCCGTGATCGTCAGCCCGGCCGGCCACCGCAGCCGGTGCAAGGTCCACGGCGAGGTCGCCGCCAGCGGCACCGGGGGCTGACCTCCCACGACGTGGGTAGGGTCGCGGTCGTGGAGGTCGTCGTCGGTCCGGTCGCGGCCACGAGCATCGGGGCGTGGGTGTCGTTCGCCCGCCGCCTGCTCCACTCGGCCGGTCCCGGGGCCGACGTCCCGTCCGACGCCGCCGCCTCCTTCGACACCTACCTCGACGACTGGGAGGCGCTGGCGGGCGCCGGGGGCGACGTCACCTGGGAGACCGAGCTCGAGGCCGAGCTGGCCGAGTACCTCGTCTACGCCTTCTATCGAGTGGCCAAGGACGTCAACGAGGAGGCCGGCAAGGCGCCCGTCGTCCCCGACGCCGCCGCCCCCTTCTACTGGCTCCTGGTCGGCGCTCTCCTCGACGCCCTCGCCGGCGAGGGCGGCAGCCGCGCCGAGTTCGCCTCCCACCTCAGGGAGTTCTGGCCCGGCGACACCGACATTCCGTAGTCTCGGTCACTCGTTCGCTGGCGCTCACTCCGTTCCTTCGAACGGGACGTGACTCGCTGCGCTCGTCGCTGAAGGTCCTCCCGGAGCCGGACGGCTCGTTCCTCGCCGACACGCCTCTTCGTCTGGGGGCCGCGCCCCCAGGCCCCAGCGGCTGCGCCGGGCCGGGCCTGCACGGCGACCGAGGCGTCGTCCACCGGGCCTGGTGGCGGCGCGCCTCGCGGACCGAGGGGTTCCTATCGTTCGCTGCGGAGGCGGGAGAGGCCCTGGCGGGCCTGGGTGACGAGGGCGCCCTGGGGGGTGCGGTCGAGGGCGTCGGCGGCGTGGGCCAGCCGGCGGATCACGACGGGCTGGCGCAGCCACTGGTCGAGCTGGCCGACGACCCCCCGGCGGGCCAGGGGGAAGCTGCGGGCCAGGCGGCGTCGGCCCCCGCTGGCGAGCGGGGCGAGCAGGTCGGCCAGGTGGAGCACGGCGTGGAGCCGGGCGGTGGGGTTGCCGGGCGCCTCGAGCCGGTCCTCCCACAGGTCGAGGTAGGGGCTGAGGTCGTCCTCGGCGGTGACGATCAGACCCAACCGGGACATGGCCGGCGGGCGGCCCGGCCCGGGGCCGGTGGCGAGCGTGTCCAGCCAGGCGGCCCGCAGGGTGCGACGCACGGCCGGGGCCTCGGCGGCGGGCCACTCGAGCCAGCCGGCCCGGCGCAGACGGGCGCCGAGCAGGGGCTCGGGGGCGCCCAGCCGGCCGGCGCAGGTCCGCTCGAGGATCTCGGGGAGGAGCCGCTTGAGGTCGACCTCGTCGCCCCAGGTGATCAGTGCCTTGGTGATGTAGCGATCGAGGAGGGGAGCCGGGATCCGCTGCGGGTGACGGCCGAGCAGGCGCACGTCGTCGTCGCTCACGCAGTGCGGGCACACCGGCATGGCGGCCCGGAAGGGGTAGACGGCGAACACCTCGGCCAGGTCGGTGAGGGCCAGCTCGAGCTGCCGGGTGGGGGCCTCGGGCCCGGTGTCGACATCGGCCGGCGGGGTGGTCGGAGGGGCGACCGGAGCGGGGTTCGGCCGGTCGAGGAGCGGCGCGGTCATGGCCCGAGGCTACCGACGGCCCCCCGGCCGATCGGGGATGTCGCACCCCCCGCCGAGGTCGCTCGGTCCCTAGCGGTGACCGTCGACGGCCGGGTCGGTCGGCGGGAAGTCGCCCTCCTGGACGATGAACTCATCGGTGCCGGGCCAGCGCAGGACGACCTCGGCGGTGCCGGTGGGCGGCTCGGGAGGGAGCGAGTCGGCCGCCCACAGCTCGTAGGCGATGCGCACGTCGTTGCCGCTCACGTCGAGCACGACCGTGCTGATGCTGGGCTCGCTGGTGTCGGTGCCGATCAGCCGCCCACCCCCGAAGAGGAAGATGGCCCGCTTCCCGCCGGGGTCCTCGCCGACGACTGCGCCGGCGCCCGACGGCCGGAACCCGGTGGAGTCGACCACGGTGTACCCCGGGTAGCGGTCGGCGATGAGGGCGGCGGCCTCGGCCTCGTCGGTGGCGACCGGCTGGGTGGTCGTGGGCACCTCGGTGGTGGTGGTCGTCGTGGTCGAGGTCGTGGACGACGTGCTGCTCGTCGTGCTCGAGGTGCTGGTCGACGCCGTGCTCTCGGTGGTGCTCTCGGTCGAGCTCTCGGTGGGCGGTGACGTCGTGGAGGTCGCCGTCTCGTCGTCGTCGCCGTCGGCCAGCAGGACCAGGGCCCCGGCCACGACCGCGGCCAGCACCAGGAGGGCGACGACCAGGCCCACGACCAACCCGGCCCGCCCGCGGTCGGGGACGGGGTCGGGACGCGTGGTGACCGCGGCCGGCGCCGGGACCGGAGGCGGGGACGACGGCGGCGAGGCCACCGGAGGCGGGGGGACGACGATGTGGGCGGCGGCCGGGGGTGCGGCGCCGCCGGCCCGGTGGTCGCGCACCGTCTGGATGCGCTGGCGGAAGGAGCGGGCGTCGGGGATCCGGGCGGCCGGGTCCTTGGCCATGCCCGCCTCGACCAGCGTGGCCACCTCGGCCGGGACGCCGAGCGGCCGGAGGTCGGGCGCCGGCTCGTGCACCGACCGGTACATGACCGGGATCGGCCCCTCGCCCGGTGCGCCGGCAAACGCGGCCCGCCCCCGCAGCAGGGCGTCCATGGTGGAGGCCAGGGAGTAGACGTCGGAGGTCTGCGTGGCCCGGGCGCCGGTGAGCACCTCGGGCGCCGAGTGCAGCACGGTCCCCAGCACCACGCCGGTGGCGGTCTGGTGGGCGTCGGCCACCATGGCGATGCCGAAGTCGGCCAGCTTGGGCGTGCCGTCGTCGCCCAGCAGCACGTTCTCGGGCTTGACGTCGCGGTGGAGGACGCCGGCGTCGTGCGCCGCGGCCAGGGCGTCGGCCAGCCCGGCGCCGATGGCCAGGACGTCGTCCGCCGGGAGGGGGCCGGCGTCGAGCCGTTGGGCGAGGGTGCCCCCGGCCAGCAGCTCCATGGCCAGGTAGGGCCGGCCGTCGGCGGTGGTGCCGGCGTCGTGGACGGCGACGACGTTGGGGTGGCCGGACAGGGCGCCGACGGCGCCGCACTCCCGCTCGAAGCGCTCGAGAGCGACGGCCCCGGTGGCGGTGCCCATGAGGACCTTGACCGCCACCAGCCGCTGGAGCCGGATCTGGCGGGCGCGGTAGACGACGGCGAAGCCGCCGCGCCCGATCTCGACGAGGTCGTCGTAGCCGGGGATGTCCACCATGTCGGCACCAGGCATGTGGGCGGGAGACTACCGAGGCGCATCGGCCGGCCCCCGGACAGGGTGGGGGGCGGGCTCCCCCTCGGGGTCGGGCGGGTGGCCGAGGGCCACCGGACGGAGCACGTCGACCACCTCCGGGGGCAGCAGGGCGGTGGCCAGGTCGAGCAGCTCGTCGAGCGCCGGCACGGCCCCCAGCAGCCAGCGGGAGAAGCAGCCGTCGTCCATCCACGCCGCCCGCGGCGGCTCGACGTACGGCGCCACCGCCCGGCGGACCGCCGCCGGTCCGGGAGCGGACGGGGCCTCCGGCTCGGCCGCCAAGAGACGGATCCGGGACCAGCCCTCGACCCCGCACAGGCCGGGCTCGTCGACCAGGGCCTGCACCAGGTCGGGAGGGAGGGTGCTGGTGAGCGGGCGCGCGGGGTCCGGCCGGTGGGTCGGGTCGGCCGCGGCGGCCGCCACCAGGGCGTCGAGCCAGCACACCCGCCACCACTCGGCCGCGGGCGTGTCCGGTGGGGCGGTGGGCAGGCCCAGGCTGCGGCGGAGCAGATCCGGCAGCCGGCCCACGGGCTGCTCGCCCCGCGTCTCGGGCCCATCGACGCCGACGGAGTGGCTGGCGAGACGGCCGTCGCGGCCGACCAGCACGACCACGGTGGTGGGGGTGCCGGGGTGATCGGGCTCGTCCACGGGTCGGGCCCGGGCCGCAGCGACCACCCCCGATGCCGCCCAGGCCGGTGGGACGACGTGGCCGATCAGGGCGTCGGCCGGGTGGACGCCGTCGGGCAGCGCGCACAGCCCGATGTCGACCCCCGCCGGCCCGGGACGGATCCGCACGAGGGTGGCGTGGGTGGTGCCGGCATGGGCCTCGGCCAGCTGGCGGGCGATCTGGTCGAGCGCTGCATGCGGGAGCGGACGGGCGACGGTACAGGTGGGGTGGGGCATGGTGACCTCCGGACGAGACGGCGTTCCGGCGGTCGGTGGGCCCCTGGGCCGGGGCCCGGGGTGAGGGCGGCCGCGTCCCTCGACGCCCATCATGCCCACCCCCTGTGACAGCGAGACCCGAGCGGGCCGATCGACCCGTCAGGTCGAGGTCAGGCGACGGTCAGGCGATGGCGGACGCGGGGCCGTGGCCGGCGTCCGGCGGGTCGAGCCGGTCGATGAACCGGGCCGCGCCCGGCATCCGTCGCTCGGTGAGCACCCGCGCCAGGCGGGCGTCGGAGGAGGCGTAGGCGTGGAGGGCCTCGCGGGAGAGGTCGTGGATCCGGGTGCGGTCGACCTCGACCGGGATCAACCCCACCAGCCGGGCGATCGACTTGAGCGAGCACGAGACCCGCAGCACCGGTCCGACGTCGCCCTTGTACATGCGGTAGGCGTCGAGGTGGGTGTGGCGGTGCCAGGCCCCGCGGAAGGCGCCGGCCACGCCGGGCAGGGGGTCGCGGACGGTGAGGGTGGGGTCGCGGCGCAGCCGCAGACCCAGGTCCAGCTGGTGGACGGCGGCCCGGTGGGCGAGGAACGGCAGGTCGAAGGCGGCGCCGTTCCACGTGGCCAGCACGCCGGCGGGCAGATCCCGCAGCCGCTGGTCGAGATCGAAGAGCAGCGTCGACTCGCGGCCGCTGAAGATCTCATCGTGCCCGGGGAGCGACAGGGCGACGGTGATGACAGAGGCCACCCGAGGGTCGAGTCCGTCTGCGGTCGTGTCGGTCTCGATGTCGAGCCCGTAGACGACGTGTCGCCTGGTCATCGAGTCGAAAGGCTAAAGACTTCCCCCGCCACCGTGGGGGATGGTCGTGGTCACGCAGTCACCACCCGCGCGATCGCCTCCCCCCACCAGTCCGGGGCGACGAGACGAGGCCCGCCACCAGAGATGAGCGACGAGACGCTCAACGGCGACCAGGCCCGGCCCGGCGAGGCCGCTGGGGGTGCGGGGGTCGCCCCCGCAGAGGAGTCGTATCTGCGAGGAACGAGCCGACCGACTCCGGAGAGATGTTCAGCCCCGAGCGAAGCGAGGGACGCTCAGTTCGAGGAAGAAACGAGCGCCGCGAGGCTTCTGACGAGACCTAGACGGCGATCCGACCACCTATGGGGGCGGGGACGGCGTAGCCGGCGGCGGCGCGCTCGGCCTCGCTCTCGCCGCCCCAGAGGCCGTACTCGAGGTGGACCCGGGCGTGGTCCCGACAGTCGAGCCGCACAGGGCAGCGCATGCACACCTGGCGGGCGGCGGCCTCTCGGCGCAGTCGGGACGGCGGGCGCTCGGCGTGGGGTGCGAAGAACAGCTCGGTGTGGCCGGCGCAGATGGCGTGGGCCATCCAGTAGGGCCGGTCGTCGGTCATGACGTCCGAGCTGTCGGGTGTGGTGTCCGAGCGGTCGTGCGTGGTCACGATCATGGCTCTGGCTCCCCTTGTGGGCGTGGTCACAAGGGTACGGATGGGGGTCCTCCGTGTCCCGCACTCCGCAAGAGATTGTATGGATAGTTGCTATCGCTCAAAGCGATGGCAGGGGCCCACCGATCAGTCGGGCGTGCCCTCCAGCACCCTCGTGACCAGGGCCGCGACGGCGCTGCGCTCGGCGCGAGCCAACGTGACGTGGGCGAAGAGGGGGTGACCGGTCAGCTTCTCGATGACCGAGGTGATGCCGTCGTGGCGCCCGACGCGGAGGTTGTCGCGCTGGCCCACGTCGTGGGTGAGGACCACCCGGCTGCCGTCGCCCAGGCGGGACAGGGCGGTGAGGAGCACGCCCCGTTCGAGGTTCTGGGCCTCGTCGATCACGACGAAGGCGTCGGTGAGGCTGCGGCCCCGGATGTGGGTGAGGGGCAGGACCTCGAGCAGGTCCCGAGCCAGCACCTCCTCGACGACCTCGCGACCGGCGAGGGCGTGGAGGGCGTCGAGCACGGCGGCGCCCCAGGGGCCCATCTTCTCGTCGCGGTCGCCGGGCAGGAACCCGAGGTCCTGGCCGCCCACCGCGTACAGCGGCCGGAAGACCATGACCCGGGAGTGGGTGCCCTGCTCGAGGACGGCTTCGAGCCCGGCGGCCAGGGCGAGGACGCTCTTGCCGGTGCCGGCCCGTCCGCCGAGGCTGACGATCCCGACCTCGGGGTCGGCCAGCAGGTCGATGGCCACCCGCTGCTCGGCGCTGCGGCCCCGCACGTCGAACAGCGCCCGCTCGCCGGTGATGAGGTGGACCCGCTTGTCGGCGTGGACCCGGCCGAGGGCCGACTGCGACCCGTTGGTGAGGGCGACACCGGCGTTGCACGGGAGGTCCCGCGCCGCGGCCAGGTCGACGACCTTCTCCTCGAAGAGCTCGTCGATGGCCTCGGTCTCGACCTCGAGCTCGACGAACCCGGTCCAGCCCGTGTCCCGGGCCTGCTCGTTGCGGTACTCGTCGGCGTCGAGGCCGACGATGCTGGCCTTGAGCCGCAGGGGCAGGTCCTTGGTGACGACGACGACATCGTGGCCCTCGTCGGCCAGGTTCTTGGCCACGGCCAGGATGCGGTGGTCGTTGTTGTCGGCGGTCAGCGACGGCGGCAGCGAGCGGGTGTCCTGGTGGTTGAGCTCGACCCGCACGGTGCCGCCCTGCTCGTTCACCGGCAGGGCCTCGGTGAGCGTGCCGTGCTTCAGCCGCAGCCGCTCGAGGCTCCGCAGCGCCTCGCGCGCGGCCCAGCCCAGCTCGGGGTGGTTCCGCTTGCCCTCCAGCTCGGTCAGCACCACCACGGGGAGCACGACCTCGTGTTCGGCGAAGCGGGCGAGGCAGGCGGGGTCGGCCAGCAGCACGGACGTGTCGAGCACGTGGGTGCGCAGGCGCGGCGAGGCAGGGATGAAGTCGGGCACAGGCCCTCCCGTCGGAGTGTGGGCGTCGAAGGCGTCGACGGAGGACAGAGGCCCCCGCCGGGGATGGTCGGTCACCGCCGCCCATGCAACACCCCCGGTGGCCGGGTCGTGGGGATGGTGGGCCCGTCCTGGGCCTGAGTTCATCGAGTCGTCATCCTCCTGTCTCGGAGGGGATGCCTCACCGGCATCGGCGGGAACGTTCTCCGTCCTCGACCGCTCTCACCGGTACATCCGCCCCCACGGACACAACAGGACACGACCATGAGCGACTTCGACGGTGATGGCTTCATCGACGCGGTGGACACCGACGGCGACGGCTACCTCGACACCTTCGACACCAACTCCGACGGCCTGGCCGACACCTTCGACCTCGACGGCGACGGGTTCGTCGACGCCACCGACCTCGACGCCGACGGCTTCGCCGACACCCCCGCCTTCGATGCCGGCGCTCCGGCCTTCGACAGCGGCGTCGCCGACGGCGGCTTCGACCCCAGCGGCGTCGGCACCAGCGCCGGCTACGACCTCGACGGCGATGGCCTGGTCGACGGCTACGACGTCGACGGAGACGGCGACATCGACACCGCGGGCGGCGCTCCCTTCAGCGGTGCGACCGACGTCGACGGTGACGGGCTCGTCGACGGCAACCCCAACAGCTTCCTGAACGACGACGACTCCTACAGCCAGGCCGAGCAGGCCCAGGGCTACAGCGCCAGCGACTCGAGCTTCATCGAGCCGGCCGACTCCGCCGGCAGCACCAGCCTGATCAGCGACTACCAGGACCCCGGGCTCTGACCCTCCGCGAGTGCGTCAGGTCGACGTTGCCGCCCGGATGCGGGCGGCGACGTCGGCCATGTGCTCGTCGCCGTCGTAGCGGGTCCGGGGCCAGAAGAACCCCTTCAGCCCGTCGCCCTTGGTGCGCGGGACCACGTGGACGTGGAGGTGCGGGACGCTCTGGCTGACGCGGTTGTTGATGGCCACGAACGTGCCCCTGGCGCCCATCGACTCCTCGACCGCCCCGGCCAGGAGCCGTGCCCGCGAGAACAGCGTCTCGACCTGGTCGGGCGGGAGGTCGGTGAGCGTCTCGTGGTGCTCGCGGGGCACCAGGAGCACGTGGCCGGGGAAGAGCGGGCGCACGTCGAGGAAGGCCAGGCCCGCCTCGTCGTCGAGCACCACGTGGGCGGGCTCGTCCCCGGCGACGATGGCGCAGAAGATGCAGGGCTTGGCCATCAGCGATCGCCGACGGCCCGGGCGAGCGAGGCCAGGAGGCGGTCGACGTCGTCGACGGTGTTGAACCGGTGGGCGGACACCCGCACCGACGCGCCCCGCACGCTGACGTGGACCCGGTCCTCGGCCAGGTGCGAGGCCAGGGCGGCCGGGGCCAGCCCGGTGGCGGCCAGCCCCAGCCCGACGAGGTGGGGCGATCGGTGCTCCGGCGGCGGGGCGGCGAAGCCCAGGTCGGCCGCGCCGGTGGCGATCCGGTCGATGAGGGCGCGGGAGTGGACCGCGGTCGCCGCCGGGTCCCAGTCGCGCACGAGCTGGAGCCCGGCCAGGGCCACGCCCATCAGGTTGTGCTGTGAGCCCTCGCCCATGTCGTAGCGGCGGGCGCCGGGCCGGTAGGCGTCGGACGGCGACGTGAGGGCGGCGAAGTCCTCGGCCCCCGCCCGGCCGATCCAGCTGTGCTCGAGCGGCGTGCCCTCCCGCCACTGGGGGGCGAACCAGGCGAAGCCCAGCGAGTACGGGCCCAGCAGCCACTTGTAGGTCGCCCCGGCCACGACGTCGGGCTCGACGGCGGCGGCGTCGAACGGCACCGCACCGAGCCACTGGGCCACGTCGACGGCCAGGAGAGCGCCGACCGCACGGGTGGCGGCCCGGAGCGCCGGCAGGTCGAACAGGGTGCCGTCGGTCCAGTGGCACGCCGGCACCGCGACCAGGGCGACCTGGTCGCCCCGGCGCTCGATCTCGGCCAGGATCGGCCCGCACCGATCGGCCCCGTCGGGCGCCACCCGCACGACCTCGGCCCCGGCGCGGGCGGCAGCCTCGGTCCACGGCAGGAGGTTGGAGGGGAACTCGTCGTGGGGGACCAGCACGACCTGGCCGGCGGCGAGCGGGAGGTTGGCGGCGAAGGTCGACAGGCCGTAGCTCACCGAGGGGGTGACGGCCACGCCGTCGGCGTCGGCGCCCAGCAGCTCGGCGATGAGCCCGCGGTAGGTCTCGCCGGGCACGAAGAAGTCGTCGGTCGCGATCGTCCACGGGCGGGCCTTGCGGTCCAGCGCCGACCACCCCGCCTCCACCGCGGTCCGCGGTAGCGGGCCCATGTAGGCGGTGTTGAGATAGGTGACGTCGGAGGGCAGGGTGAAGGCAGAGCGGGGATCGCCGGCGATCTCGGGCATCGTCGGATCATGGCACCGCCGGTGGCGGGCGGTGGCGGGCGGCGCGGCGTGTGGTGTGCTGGGAGCGATGTCCCTGCGCGACCGTCTCTTCGCCCGCGTCTACGACCGCGTGCTGGCCCCGCTGGAGGAGGCCGGGCTCCAGGCCTGGCGGGCCGAGCTGCTGGCCGGGCTCTCCGGCACCGTCGTCGAGATCGGAGCCGGCACCGGCGCCAACCTGGCCCACTACCCGGCGACCGTCGACCGCCTGATCCTGACCGAGCCCGAGCCGGCCATGCTCTCCCAGCTGCGCGGCCGCCTCGATCGGGTGCCGGAGGGCGTCGACGTCACCGCCCGGCGGGCCGCCGCCTCGTCGCTCCCGCTCGGCGACGGCGAGGCCGACGCCGTCGTCACCACCCTGGTGCTGTGCACCGTCCCGGCTCCGGGCGCGGTGCTGGCCGAGGCCCGCCGGGTCCTGCGCCCGGGTGGCCGGCTGGTCTTCCTCGAGCACGTCGCCGCCGACGACCGGCCCAAGCGCCTCCGCCTCCAGCGCCGCGTCGACCTGGTGTGGCCCCACATCGCCGGCGGCTGCCGCCTCACCCGTCGGACCGAGGCGGCCATCACCGACGCCGGCTTCACCCTCGAGACGATCACCCGGGAGAGTGCCCGCAAGGCGCCGCCCTTCATCCGCCCCATGATCCGGGGCACGGGGGTGACCCCTACCTGAGGACGGTGGGGAGGGGGTGCGCTACCGTTCGCACTCACACAGAGGGTCGGGGAGGTCACGGTGCGGAACATGGGTACGAGCGCCACGCGCGCCGTCGTGGTCATCGGTCTGGCGGTCGCCGCGTTCGTCGGCGCCGGCCCACGCGCCGAGGCCCAGACCGGGCCGGACGAGCCGCTGCTCGTCACCGGTGAGGACACCGCCACGCCCGGCCGGGGGACGATCCTCCGCCAGCGCGCCGTGGCCGTCGACGTCGGCACCCTGGCCCGCACCGGGCACAGCGACGCCCGCCTCGCCCTGTTCGACGACGTCCAGGTCGACGTGGCGCTGGCCCCGGCCGTCAGCGGCGCCGCCGGCTGGCGGGCCTGGAGCGGGACGGTCGATGGCGAGCCCGACAGCAGCGTGGTGGTCGCCACCGACGGCGTCTTCACCTCGGCGCTCCTCACGCTCCCCGGCGCCACCTACCGCGTGCGCACCCGGGCCGATGGCAGCCAGGTCGCCCAGGAGGTCCGGCCCCTCGCCGGCGAGGGCGACGACACCGTGGAGCTGCCCGGGCCCACCGCCCCGTCCGCCGTCGGCCCGGCCGGTCCGTCGGCCGACCTGCCCCCGGCGGGCGCCGCCGGTGACCTGCCCAGCTACCACGTGATCGACGTCCTGGTCGCCTTCACCCCGCAGGCGCAGGCCCAGGCCGGCAGCCGGGCCACCCTCGACGCCGAGGCCGCCTTCGCCGTCACCCTCAGCAACACCGCCTTCCACGACAGCGGGGTCAACGGCCGCTTCCGGCTGGCCGGCACCTACCCCGTGTCCGAGAACCTCAACTGCACCCACCTGACCCAGTTCCGCAGCGACGGCGACGGCGTGGCCGACGGCGTCCACGACCGGCGCGACGAGCTCGGGGCCGACATCGTCACCGTCCTGAGCGGTGCGGCCTGCGGCCTCGGCTACCGACCCGTCCACAGCACCCACGTGGTGGACAGCACCGTCCCGTTCTCCGTCGTCGGCTACGCGTGGGCGGTCGACAACCTGACCTTCCCGCACGAGCTGGGCCACAACCTGGGCATGAACCACGACCGCTACGCAGCCGACCCCACCGATCCCGACCTGTACCCGTACGGCTACGGGTACGTGAACGTGGCCAGCGGCTGGCGGACGATCATGGCGTACAACGACCAGTGCAGCGCCGCCGCGACGTCCTGCACCCGCATCGCCCGCTACTCGAACCCCGACGCCACCTACGAGGGCGAGCCCACCGGCCGTCCCTCCACCGGCCCCACCCCGGCCGACGGCCGGAAGGTGCTCAACCAGACCTTCCCGATCATCGCCGAGCACCGCTCGACCCCGGCGCCGTTCACCAGCTGGACGCGGTTCGTCCAGCAGCAGGCCCGCGACCTCCAGTACGGGGCCACGGTGCCCGCCGGCACGGCCAGCACCCTCAGCGCCCAGCTGACC
>DATHEV010000195.1:0-6542 GCA_035318405.1 Iamia sp. | reverse complement strand
ATCTGGGCCGCGACCGCCCCGCTGGCCATGGCGCCGATGCTGGCCAGCCCGAGCGGCACGACCGCCTGCCAACGCCGGGCCCGCTGGAGCACGGCCAGCGACGTGCCCGCCAGCCGCAGCCGGGCCAGGGTGACCCGCTGGTCGAGGATCGACGCCGTGGAGCCGATGGCGGTGGCCACGGTCGCCAGGGCCAGGGCGGCGAGCGACATCACGACGCTGGCCCGGCCCATGTCGTCGACCAGCAGGCTGGCCCCGGCGTCGAGGTCGGCGTAGGACGAGACGTCGGCCGTCGGGTCCGCGCCCAGGATGGCGGTGCGCAGCACCTCGACGTCGGACCCGATCTCGGCCACGACCGTCCCGGTCGAGACGGGGTGCGCCCCCTCCGACGCGGACCAGGCCTGCACCTCGGTGCCGGGGCTGGCGACGGCGATGGCGTGCTCGACGGCGAGGGCCGCGGGACCGTCGGCCGGCCCGCCGACGGTGACGGACAGGTCGGTGGCCTCGTCGAGGTGCTCGACCGAGTCGGCCACGTTCTGGATGGTCGGGATCACCCCGAACAGGAAGCCGGCGATCAGGCCCGCCAGCACCATGCCGCTGACGGTGCGGTAGGTGCCGCGGGCGTCGTCGGTGATCCGGCGTCCGGCGAGGACGGGTCCGGGACGGCGGCCGAGCCCGGCCATGAGGGCGCCGACGACCCAGGTGAGCCAGGGTCCGGCGACCGCCAGGGTGGCGATGACGGCGCCCAGACCGAGCAGCACGGGGGCGACCGATCCGCCCCGGCCCATCTCCGCCGACGCCGCCACGAGGGCGACCCACGCCAGCGGGACGACCAACAGGCGCACGGCGCGGGGCCGGCGCCCGGTCACGCGCCGGCTCACGCCCAGCGGGCCGATCACGACCTTGCGCAGGGCGACGGTGGCACTGGCGGCGGCGAGGAGGGGCACCACGGCGACGGCGGCCGCGAGGGCGGGCGCACCGAGGCGGAGGTCGGCGACGACGAAGGCGCTGCCGGCCAGCTCGATGCGCGCCGCGACCGGCAGCACGGCCAGGTAGAGGCCGATGCCGCCCACCGCGCCGACCAGCGCGGCCAGCGCCGTCTCGAGGGCGGTGACCGCCACCACCAGGCCCGGCGTGGCGCCCACCAGGCGGAGGCCGGCGAGACGCTGCTCGCGCTGCGCCGCCGTCAGCCGGGCGAGGGCGCCGACCAGCAGGAGCGTCGGCACCACCAGCAGGACGGCCGCCAGCTGGGCCATCACCTGGTAGTCCTCCAGGTCGGCGTCCGGGCCGGCGGCGGCGTAGCCGGTGATCGCCAGCCCGTCCTCGGCCGACCCGTCGCCGGCCGTCGGCGGGGGCACGACGGCGATCTCGCCCGGCGCCCGGCCGACCACGGCGACGAGGTCGCTGTCGATGGCCCGGCCGGCGTCCCCGATCTCGCCGACGACGGTGCCGGGGAAGCGGTCGCCGAGGGCAGCGCGGGGCTCGGATGCCACCAGGTCGGCCAGCGCCGGGGACAGCACCACCTCGCCGGGGGCGGGAAACGTGGCCAGGCCGGGCGGGACCGGGGGCGTCCCGACACCCGTGGGCGCCAGCTCGACCCGGGTGATGGGCCGGCCCCGGAAGGCGTCGGTGGTGGTGCGCTGGACGGCGGTGGCCGTGGCGGCGTCGGCCGCCGGCGTGGCGGTGCGCCAGGCCACGCGATCGCCCCGGGCCCCGAGCGCCGGGCTGACCGACAACGCCAGCAGGGCGAGCGTCGTGGCCGCCAGCACTCCGGCCGCCGTGAGGCCGAGCACGGTCCACTGCCGCGCCCCACCCCGCCGCCACAGCAGCCCCGAGATCCGCAGGACGGTCATCGGCCGGTCCCCGTTCCGGCGCGGTGGTGGGTCACCAGCGGTGCACTGCCGCGCAGGAACCGTGACCTGCGCGGGACTGTTCCGGCGCGGTGGTGGGTCACCAGCGGTGCACTGCCGCGCGAGAAGCATGCGTCGGCCGTTCCGGCGCGGTGGTGGGCCACCAGCGGTGCGCAGCCGCGCAGGAACCGTGACCTGCGCGGCCCCGTTCCGGCGCGGTAGCGGGTCACAGGCGGCGCACCACCGCGCGAGAAGCATGCGTCGGCCGTTCCGGCGCGGTAGCGGGTCACCAGCGGTGCACCACCGCGCGAGAACCGTGACCTGCGCGGCCCCGTTCCGGCGCGGTAGCGGGTCACCAGCGGCGCATCACCGCGCGAGAAGCATGCGTCGGCCGTTCCGGCGCGGTGGTGGGTCACCGGCGGTGCGCTGCCGCGCGAGAAGCGGGACCAGACCGAGGTGGCGATCGGGTCGGCGGTCATCGGCCCTCCCCCGCTCCGCTCGTCGTGCTGGCGACCAGGCCGGGGTCGACGACGGCGCCGTCGCGGAGGTGGAGGATCCGGTCGCAGGCGGCGGCCACCTCGGGGTCGTGGGTGACGACGAGCAGCGCCGCGCCCGAGGCCCGGCAGGCCCGCACCAGGACGTCGACGACCTCGCGACCGGTCGCCCGGTCGAGGGCGGCGGTGGGCTCGTCGGCGAAGACGGCCCGGGGCCGGGCGACGAGCGCCCGGGCGATGGCGACCCGCTGGGCCTGCCCGCCCGACAGCTCGCCCGGCCGGCGGCGCTCGAGGCCCTCGATCCCGAGGGGCCCGAACCAGCGGGTCGCCTCGGCCACGGCCGGACGCCGGGAGGTCCCGGTCAACATGAGGGGCAGGGCCACGTTCTCGACGGCCGGCAGCTCGGGCAGCAGCTGGCCGGACTGGAACACGAAGCCCAGCTCGGCGGCGCGCAGGCGGCTGCGCTCGCGCTCGGAGAGGCGGTCGATGCGACGCTCGCCCAGCCACACCTCGCCAAGATCGGGGCGCTCGACCCCGGCCAGGCAGTGCAGCAGGGTCGACTTCCCCGACCCACTCGGGCCCATGGCGGCCAGGGCCTCGCCTCCCCCGACGACGACGTCGACCCCGGCCAGGGCGACCGTCTCCCCGAACCGGCGCCACAGGTTCGTCCCCCGCAGGGCGACCCCCTCGAGCTTTGAGCGCCTGGCATCGGTGTTCGGTGTCAGGCGCTCACCGCTCGGGAGTGCTCCGGGCTGGGGGCCGGGGTCGACGGGGGCGGGGGTGGGATGCACGGGGGGAGCGTGCGCCGCGCCGGCCGGCCGGCACATCGGCCGGACGGGCCGGCCGGACCGGCCGAACGGCCCCACGCCCATGGCCGATCGGCCGAGGACGGACGAGCACCGGCTTCCGTACCATCGGGGCGTGGTCACGCTGTCACCCCCCGTTGCCGATCCCCACCCCCTGCGGGACCGCGTCACCCGGCTGCTGCCCCTCACCGTGGACGTGGCAGTGGTCGGCGGGGTCGGGCTGTGCGCCCTGTTCGACCTCATCGTCGTCGGCACGCGGTGGAGCCACGATCCCCTCGCGATCGCCTTCGTGACCGTGCTGTTGGCCGCCGTGCGCCGGTGGGCCGCCCTCCCCGCCATCATCGTGCTGGCCGCCGGCATGACCTACCTCTGGGGGGCGGCGCAGGCCCTGTCCGGCACCCCCGACGCGCCGAAGATCGCCCCCATGGTGGCGGTGGCGGCGCTGTCGACCACGGCGGTGCGCCGGCTGCGGGTGCCGTGGGCGGCGACGGCCGTCGCCGCCGGTGCGCTCACCGTGCTCACGGTGTCCACCTGGCCCATGGAGCCGATGGTCCGGATCCTGTTCACCCTGGGAGCCGGCGGCGTGTGGGCCCTCGGCGTCGGCGGCGGCCTCTACCTCCGGCACCTCGACGACAGCCAGGTCCAGGCGGCCCACGACGCCCGCCGGGCCGAGCGCCTCGACCTGGCCCGCGAGCTGCACGACCTCGTCGCCCACTACGTCACCGGCATCGTCGTCCAGGCCCAGGCCGCCCAGGTCGTGGCGGACCGCGACCCGACCGCCGCCGGCGCCGCCCTCGACCGCATCGAGGGCGCCGGTCGCGACGCCCTCGGCGCCATGCGCACGCTGGTGGGGTCGCTGCGGGCCGAGGACGAGGACGCCCCGACCGCGCCCCCGCCCGGGCTCGTCGCCCTCGACGGGTTGGCCGGGCTGAGCGACCTGGTCGAGCGCAGCCGCGCCACCGGCCTCCCCGTCACCGTCACCGTGACCCCTGACGCGGCCCGCGCCGCCCACGGCGCCGCCGCCACCTCGATCCACCGCATCGTCCAGGAGTCGCTCACCAACGTGCACCGCCACGCCGCCGAGCCGACCCGCGCCGAGGTCGACGTGCGCCTCGTCGGTACCCACCTCGTCGTCACGGTCACCGACGACGGACGTCAGGCCGGCGACGCCGATCGCACCCTGGTCGGCGCCGGGTTCGGCCTCGTCGGCATGGCCGAGCGGGCCCACGCCCTGGCGGGCAGCCTCACCGCCGGGCCGCTCGACCCACCGGCCCACGGGTGGCGGGTGCAGGCGACCCTGCCGGTCGTCCCCGGGTGACGATCCGCGTGGTGCTGGCCGACGACCAGGAGATGGTGCGCACCGGTTTCCGCATGATCCTGGAGGCGACCGACGAGGTGACCGTCGTGGGCGAGGCGGCCGACGGGCGCACCGCGGTCGACCTGTGCCGGCGGCTGCGACCCGACGTGGCCCTGCTCGACATCCGCATGCCGGTGCTCGACGGGTTGGAGGCCACCCGCCTGCTCGCCGGCCCCGATGTCGTCGATCCCGTCCGGGTCGTGGTCGTCACGACCTTCGATCTCGACGAGTACGTCCACACCGCGCTGCTCCACGGGGCGACCGGGTTCCTGCTCAAGGACGCCGGGCCCGCCCTCCTGGTCGAGGCGGTGCGCGCCGCGGCCCGGGGCGATGCCCTCGTCTCGCCCCAGATCACCACCCGTCTGCTCCGCCAGCTGAGCGGGGGCGCCGCCTCCCGCCGGGCCGCGGCCGAGCCCTTCGAGCCCCTGACCGAGCGGGAGGAGGCGGCGCTGACCCTCGTCGCCCAGGGCCTCACCAACGCCGAGATCGGCGCCCGCCTCTTCGTCTCCCCCTCCACGGTGAAGACCCACCTCGGCAGCCTCCAGGCCAAGCTCGGCGCGAGGAACCGCACCGAGCTCGCCGTCTGGGCCTGGCAGTCCGGCCACATGGACGACCCGTCGTAATCTGACGCCATGGGCCAGGGGGAGATCGCGCGTGAGGCCGCCGAAGGCCGCTAGCCCACCGGCGCCTCGACGGTGGAGGTGAGGGCGGCGATGGCGCTGTTCAGGACGGCTTCGATGAAGTCGTCGGTGACCTCGCGCTGCTCGACCATGCGGCGGTAGGTGAAGGGGCCGACGACGATGGCCAGGGCGGTGTCGAGGTCGAGCTCGCGGCTGATCTCGCCCCGCAGCTGGGCCAGCTGGAGGACGGTGCGCAGCGGGCGCTTCCGCTCGGCGAAGACGGACTCGACGATGGCCTGGATCTCGGGGTCGCGCTTGGCCGCATCGATGAGGAGGGGCATCAGGTCGGTGAGCCGCTTCTCCTCCTCAGTGCCGGTGAACCGGCCGAACAGGTAGCGCAGGTCGTCGGCCAGCGAGCCGGTGTCGGGCGTGGGGTGCTCGATCACGCAACCACGGGCGGCCTTGGCGATCAGGCCCTCCCGCGACTCGAAGTGGCGGTAGAGCGTGGACTTGGCGACGCCCGAGCGGGCGGCCACCTCCTCCAGGGTCACGCCCTCGACGCCGGCCTCCAGCAGCAGCTCGACGGTGGCGTCGAGGGCTGCTCGGTGCGCTTCTTCGCTGCGAGGACGGGCCACGCTCCTGAACCGTAGCGAAAGGGAACCTGAACCGCACTCCAACGTTCGATGCTGGTGGCAGATGTCACGGCGAAAGCAAGAAAAGTCCAGGTTGGGAAGCCCACGGCGCCTTCTAGGGTTACAAGTCGATGCCGTAGCGAAACTCCCGACACAGATGTCGGGCCGGGACGGTACGAAATGAGAGGCACAGACATGGCAGAGCTCACCAAGGACACCAACGGTCCGCTGACCGGAGCGACCAGCACGATCGACGCCGCGGACGACACCCACGGGATCGACCCGACGATCTACGCCCGGCGCTGGAAGACCCTCGTGGTCCTCTGCACCAGCCTGCTCATCGTCATCATCGGCAACACCAGCCTCAACGTGGCCCTGCCGACCCTGGCCCGTGAGCTCGACGCCTCGACCAGCTCGCTCCAGTGGATGGTCGACGCCTACTCGCTCGTCTTCGCCGGCCTCCTGTTCACCGCCGGCACGATCGGCGACCGCTTCGGTCGCAAGGGCGCCCTCCAGGCCGGCCTGTTCCTCTTCCTCGTCGCCGCCGCCTTCGCCACGGTGGCCGACACCTCGGGCCAGCTGATCTTCGCCCGGGCGATCATGGGCGTCGCCGCCGCCTTCGTGATGCCCTCGACGCTGTCGATCCTCACCAACGTCTTCCCCGCCCACGAGCGGCCCAAGGCCATCGCCATCTGGGCCGGCATCTCCGGCGGTGGCGCCGCCATCGGCCCGATCGCCTCGGGCTGGCTCATCGAGCACTACTGGTGGGGCTCGGTCTTCCTGATC
>DATHEV010000194.1:0-4838 GCA_035318405.1 Iamia sp. | reverse complement strand
TCGATGTCAATCCGGCCGTCCCGACGAAACTTGCGGATCGAGGAAGTTTTCAAGCTGTTGGGCTGGTCATGGACGCGGCATCGTTTCTCCGCGATCTGGCGCGGGAACTGGGGAGGAAGCCATGAGTCGCCTGCTAGTCTGCCCGCCGGACTATTTCAGTATCGATTATGAGATCAATCCATGGATGCGCCGTTCGAACGCTGTCAATTCTGGAGAGGCCGTCCGCCAGTGGCATCACCTCATGCAGGTGCTCGAAGAGAATGTGGGCGCCGTCCTGGAACGGATGAAGCCGGTGGCGGGACTGCCCGACCTGGTGTTCACGGCGAACGCCGGCATCGTCTCGGGGAACACGTTCGTCCCCTCCCACTTCCGCCACCCGGAGCGCCAGCCCGAGACCGAGCGCTTCGCCACCTGGTTCGCCGACCGCGACCATGCCGTCGAGCGCCTGCCCGAGGACCTCTCGCACGAGGGGGCCGGCGACGCCCTGCCGTTCGGGGCGGACACCTCGCCGGGCGCACCGATCCTGCTCAGCGGGTACCGCTTCCGCTCCGACGCCGCCGCCACCACGCCCCTCAGCGTCCTCACCGGGGCGGTCGTGCGGCCCATCGAGCTGATCGACGAGCGGCTGTACCACATCGACATCACGTTCTGTCCGCTCGACGACCGCCACGCCCTGTGTGCCCCGCTGGGCTGGGACCGCTACGGCACCGCGGTGATCGAGTCGCTGGTGCCCGAGCCGTTGTGGCTCACGGACGAGGAGGCCCTGTCGTTCACGGCCAACTCGGTGGTGGTGGGCACGACGGTGCTGATGCCCCACGTCCCGCCCCGGGTCGGCCGCCAGCTCGAGGCGTGGGGCTTCGACCCCGTGGCCATCGACGTGAGCGAGTTCATGAAGGCCGGCGGCGCCTGCCGCTGCCTGACCCTCGCCCTCGACGTCGACCTGACCGGAACGAGCTGAGCTCGGACAAAGCGAACTGGTCACCAGTTCGCGGGGTTGATCAGGCGAGGGAGCGGCGGGCCCAGGCGGGGCCGGCGCCGTCGGCCAGGGCGGCCCGGCCGGCGAGCACGGCCAGGGTCCCGGCGACGAGGCCGAGGACGGCGTGGACGACGACGAACCCGACAGGGTGGTCGTTGGTGGCGATGAGGGCGAGGCGGACGGCCCAGTAGGCGACGGTCCAGGCGGCGAAGCCGACGAGCGCGGTGCCGGCGGTCTCGACCCGACGCCAGACGGCCAGGCCGACCGCCACCGCCCCGACGACGAACACCAGCACCGGGACGAGCGCCAGGACCTTCCCGCCCGAGGTCAGATCGTCGTCGCCCAGCAGCAGCGGCACCCGGGTGGTCCACGTGAACAGGGTCCACCCGCAGAGGGCGAGGGCGAGGACCCGGGTGCGGCGCGTCAGCGTCATGGGCCCACCCTAAGGAGCCGAGCCGCCAGGCGAGGGACCCGGAAGCACAGTGCCCTGCTCTCCGAGGCCCTGCCGAGGAGATGTCCCGCCGCGACCCGGCACCATCCGCGCCGGTCCTCTGCGCCTCGGCCCTGCTCCGCACCGGAGGAGCGAGCACTCGGCGCCGTCCGATCGACGCCCGCCCCGTAGGCTCGGACCCGCCGCCCGCCGCGGGCCGCGCCCCTCCGCCTTGGCCGCACCGACCCCCTCTCCCACCCCGTCCGCATCCCGCCGCGCCCGCCTCGCGCTCGTCCTGGTGCTCGCCGGGCTGGTCCTCCTCGCCGCCTGCTCCACCATCAGCTCGCTGACCGGGCTGATCGAGGACCTCCAGGGCGAGGGCTTCACCGACGTCTCGGCCAACGTCGACCAGTCCAACGCCTCGGTGCTCGTCGTGTCGGCCGACGCTCCGGACGACACGACCGTGGAGGAGGCTCAGGACCAGGCCGCCGAGGTCGTGTGGACCCGCTTCCCGCGGCGCTTCGAGGGCCTCCGGGTGACCATCGACGGCGAGCGTCGGGTGTGGACCTACGCCGAGCTGGAGGACGAGCTGGGCGCCCGCCGCGCCGAGCTCGACAGCAAGGGCGATCTCGGCGACGACGTCAACCGGATCGCCGTCTTCGCCGTCCTCGGCACGCTGGCGGCGGGTGTGGTCGGCGTGGGCGTGATCGGGCTGACGGTGTTCCTCGTCGTGCGGGCCAACCGCCGCAACGCCCCCCGCCACCCCCCGCTCCGACCCTGGATGCCGCCCGGAGTACCCGGCGGCCCCGGCCCCGGTGGGCCCGTCCCGGGCGCGGCCCCGACGGCCCCGATCCCGCCCCCCGGCGGCTGGACCCCAGCCAGCGCCCCCCCTGGTCCTCCCGCCGCCCCGGACGACCCGACCCCCGCACCGGTCTCCACCGGGCCGCCGAGCCTGGCCAAGACCCCCGAGGCGCCGCCGCCCAGCTGGTCGAGCCCCGTCTCCCCGCCGACCGAGCCCGACGCCGCCGCCGACACCGAGCCGGAACCGGAGCCCGACGGCCGCCGCCCCCGCGACCCCGACGCCCGCCGCCTCGGTCGTCGCCCCCGCGGCCCCAAGCCCGACAAGGCCCACACCCCACCCGGCTGGGGCTGACCCTCGAGCTCTGTGCGTCTGGGGACGGGTGGGGCCGCCTTCCGCACAAGGTTCGGCCGGTCAGCCGAACAGGGCGCCCTGGTGGGGGTCGATGCCGGCCTTGGCGGCGAGACGGGCGAGGGCCACCTCGCGGGCGGCGGTGGACCAGGGGAGGTCGTCCACGAAGGCCCAGCTCATGCGGTGGATCGCCGTGGGCCCCTGGCCCCGGAGAGCCAGCTTGTGGCGAGGGCACGGGTAGCCCTTGTTGGCGTCGAACTCGAAGCCGGGGTGGTGGTCGGCCACGCCCCGCATGATGCGGTCGCGGGTGACCTTGGCCAGCACCGACGCGGCCGAGATCGTCAGGCAGGTGGCATCGCCCTTGACGATCTTGCGGGTGTTGCCCCGGCCGACGAAGTCCCACTTGCCGTCGAGCAGCACGGCCGTGGGCGTCACCCCGAGGGCGGCGAGGGCCCGCCGGGCGGCGAGCCGCTGGGCCTCGGACATGCCCAGCCGGTCGCACTCGGCGGCCGAGGCGTGGCCGACGGCCCAGGCCGTGCACCAGCCCGCCACCTTGTCGTAGAGCTTCTCCCGCTCGGGCTCGGTGAGGGCCTTGGAGTCCCGCACCCCGTTGACCCGCCGGTCGGGCGGGAGCACGGCGGCGCCGACGGTGAGCGGCCCGGCCCAGGCCCCCTTGCCCACCTCGTCCAGCCCGACCACGACCTCGTGGCCCGCCGCCCACAGCTCGCGCTCGACGGCCAGGGTCGGCGCCTTGCCCTGGAGCGCCCGCCGCATCTTGGGCCGGGCCGACGGGCGGGGCCGGGTGGCGGTCGAGCGGGCGGGCACGACCCGAACATACCGCCCGCTCCGGTGGCTCTCGGAGACGGGGCCCACGCCTAGGCTCCGCCCCGATGGCCGATCCGGAGGCGAAGGGCGATCGGGTCCTCGAGCCCGGCACCCGGGTCGAGGTGCGTGACGGCTTCGAGGGCCTGTGGCACAAGGGCTACGTCATCGACTCCCTGGGCCCCGATGGCTACGTGATCCGCCGCACCTCGGACGACTCGGTCCTGCCTCGCCCGCTCTCCCGCGAGGCCGTCCGCCGCGAGCGCCGCAACTCCATGTGGTGGATCTGAGCCCGCGCCGTTGAGCCCGAGCCGTCGTCCTAGTCGCGGCCGACGCCGGAGCCGAGGGCGTCGATGTAGGTGTCGACGTCGATGGCGGTGAGCGTCAGCGTCTTCAGGGTGCCGCGGGCGCCGAGGGCGGTGGCCACCCGGGCCATCGTCATCTCGTCGGGCGCCTCGAGGATGTTGAGGAAGTCGTACGGGCCGAGGAGCGCGAACTGCTCCAGGACCTTGACGCCCATGTCCTCCAGCTCGGCGTTGACGGCCTTGAGCCGCTGCGGGTCCTCGCGCAGCCGGGCCGCACCGTCGGGTCCGAGCGTCGACAGCATCACGTACTTCGGCATGCCCTGAACCTAGTGCCGGGCCCGGCGGGCGATGGCGGGCCCGCTCAGGGCGAGCCGGGCGTGGCCTGCTCGACCCGCCAGCGGAGCGCGGCGGCGCGGACGGCGGCCTCCGGCGTGGCGCCGGCCCCGAACCACTCGGCGGACGTCTCGCCCGTGCGCAGGGCGATCAGGTCGACCCCGTGCGGGTGGGCGACGAACGATCGGCGCGACACCGTCCGGTCGGGGCCGGCGGCGAGGACGGGCTGGGTCGGAGGGTGAACCGCTGGTCTCCGAAGAAGGCGTCGATCTCCTCCGAGCGATCGCCCCCTCGACCAAGGCCACGTCAGCGATCCGGCTCCAGGCGGGCGATGGCGGGGGCCTCGTCGGGGTCGGCGGCGGTGGCGAGGAAGGCGTCGACCACCTCGACGGCGACGACGGCCGAGGTGAGGCGGAGCCCGAGGGCGACGACGTTGGCGTCGTTCCAGCGGCGGGCGCCCCGGGCCGTCTCGGCGTCGCCGCAGAGGGCGGCCCGCACACCGGGGACCTTGGACGCCGCCATCGACACGCCGGTGCCGGTCCAGCAGCAGACGACCCCCCGATCGGCCGCACCCGAGGCGACGGCCAGGCCGACGCCCCGGCCCACCTCGGGCCACTGCTCCCCCGCCCCCACGACGGCGACGTCGTGGCCGAGGTCGCGCAGGTGGGCCACGACCAGGTCGGTGACGGGCGTGACCTCGTCGGTGCCGAAGGCGATCCGCACCGCGATCAGCCCGCCGCCGGGGTCGTGGGCAGGGCATCGAGGGCGGCGGCGACCCGGCGCCAGGCCTCGTCGTTCCAGCCCGGGCCGACGACCCCCTCG
>DATHEV010000193.1:0-2460 GCA_035318405.1 Iamia sp. | reverse complement strand
CCTGGCCGCACGAGAGCAGCTGGCGGAGGACGAACCACAGGAACGACGAGGTGGCCATCGTCGGCGGGAGGCTGGTGTCGCCGTCGACGACCTGGAAGCAGATCTGGGCCGGCATCTGCGTGCAGCTGCTGGTGACCGCGACCTCGTCCATGCCGTGGCGGCGCAGCCAGTCCAAGTACTCCTCGCCGTCGACGATGCCGAGGCCCCGCTCGAAGATCTTGTCGGCGATCACGCCCCGCAGGACGGTGGCGTACAGCTCCACCTGGCACCACACCGACCGGAGGCGGGCGTAGCGGCTGGTGGCCTCGCTCTCGTCGACGTGGGTGCGGAGGTGGAGGCGGGCCTTCTCGACCAGGTCGAGGATGTCGCGGTGGCGGCCGGCGTGGGGGGCGCTGGGGGCGAGCTCCTCGCGCTCGTGCGCCGCCTTGAGGGCGACGACGTGGTGGTAGCCGACCTGGGCCCGCAGGCCCTCGCCGTCGCCGGGCCCGAACGCCTCCTCCAGCAGGGAGATGATCTCGTCGACGAGCTCCTTCACCAGGGCCTCGGCGTCGACGTGGTCGTCGGGCCCCCACGGCTCCATGTCGTTGTGGGGCATGGTCTGGCTGGTCAGCTCCCACCGCCGGTCGATCATGTCGGCCAGGGTCAGGTGGTTGCTGGGGACGAGGACCTCGTCGATCGTCTCCTTGGTGCCGTCGGGACCGGGCGGCAGCTCCTGCATGCAGTGGTCGAGCATCCGCATGGCGTTGGTGTACATGTTCCCGAAGAGGTGGATGCCGTGCTCCTGGATGCGGGCGTCGCCCTCCAGGCGCCAGCCGCCCTCGCCGTCGGCCACGACGGTGCCGCGCCGGCCCGTCGCCCCCTTGCCGCCGAGCCGCCAGCCGAGCTGGAGGACGGTGACCTCGTAGTCGTCGCGCCACGTGGGGTGGAGCTCGGGGTCGGTCAGGGAGAGGGCCGCGGCCAAGCCGGCCGGTCCTCCGCCCACGATCAGGATCTTGCGTCGCTCAGCCATGGATGTCGCCCTCCGGCTCGGTGCCTGTGGCTGCGCCCCCGGATGCGGTGAGGCCCCCGACGGGCGCGAGCCAGGGGCACCGTCCCATGTCGGCCGCTGACGCTCCGTCAGGAGGTCATCCGCTCGATTCGAAGGGTCCCAACCACCCTCCGTGAGACGGCCCTGGTGGGCTGGTCACGGACAGGTGTTTTCGACCGTCTCGCCGGCCAGGAGGAGGTCGAACCACTCCAGCGCCTGGGGGTAGGCGACCACCGCGGCCTCGCCGTGGCCACCGCCGTCGGGCAGGACCCGGCGCTCGGCGACCTGGCCCAGGCCACACATCCGGTCGAACAGGATCTCGCTCAGCGCCACCGGCACGACGTCGTCCTGGGCGCTGTGGATGATCAGGATCGGGTCGTCGGTGACGACCTGGCCGGGGTTGTTGTCCCGGGCCAGCTCGGGCCACGGCTCGGCGCTCGGGCCGTCGGGGCTGACCAGGTCCACCCCGGCCAGGGCGCCGAAGACATCGCCGGTGCAGCCCTCGTCGACCGCGCCCAGGGCGGCCACGCCCTCGTCGGTGAGGATCGCGGCCGGATCGGCCTCGGGGTAGGCGGCCTCGAACCCGGCGACGATCATGGCGGCGAACCCGGAGACGCCCGGGGTGCCGGCGGCGGCGAGGATCACGTCCAGCTCGGTGGCCGGCGCCCCGGCGAAGGTGCCCACCACGTCGAGGTCGGGCGCCCACTCCGCCGTCACCTCGTTGGCCCACAGGGCGCCGTGGCCGCCCTGCGAGTAGCCGCCGATCAGGGTGGTGTCGCTCCGCGCGGCGTCCGGCAGCTGGCCCGCGGCGAGCACGGCGTCGATCACGCCGCGCCCCTCGCTCTCGCCCACGAGGTAGGGGTGGCGGCCGGGCGTGCCCAGGCCCTCGTAGTCCGTGATGGCCACGATCCAACCCCGCTCGACGGCGGGCCCGGCGATCAGCAGCTCGGCGCCGCCGCCACCCTTGGACGGGGCGCACTCGTCGGCGATGCCGGTGGTGCCGTGGGCGATGGTGAGCACGGTGCGGCCCTCGGCCGGCGCCTCGGCGGTGGGGACGACCACCGTGCCGGTGACGACGATGGGCGCGCCGGCGAGCGACTCGGACAGGTACATCACCCGGTAGGCGCGGGCCCCGTCGATCCCGCTGGGCACGATCTCCTGGTACCGGACCAGGTCGCCGTGCTCGCCCTCGGGCAGTGGATCGGGCACGGCGTAGAGCTCGTCCTCGGTCTCGACTGCGACGGGCTCCGCCGCCGGCTCGGTCACCGGGGTCGTCTCTTCCGGGGCCTCGGTCGTCTCGGCGGGCTCGGTCGTCCCGTCGCCCGGCGCCGTCGTCTCGTCGCTGGTGGCATCGGCGGTGCCGTCGTCGCCGTCGGCGGTGCACCCCATCACCAGCAGAAGGACGGCCACGAGGATGACGAGTCGGCGCATTG
>DATHEV010000192.1:0-3430 GCA_035318405.1 Iamia sp. | reverse complement strand
GCCATGCTCGCCGCCTCCGAGACGGTCGTGCTGCCCACCCTCGACGGGGTGGTCGACATCGTGGGGACGGGCGGCGACGGCAGCCACTCCATCAACGTCTCCACGCTCGCCGCCATCGTGGTGGCCGGCTCCGGCGGCCAGGTGTGCAAGCACGGCAACCGGGCGGCCTCGTCGTCGTGCGGGTCGGCCGACCTGCTCGAGGCGCTCGGGGTCGTCATCGACCTCGGCCCGGAGGGGGTCGCCCGCTGCGTGGCCGAGGCCGGCATCGGCTTCTGCTTCGCCCCCCGCTACCACGCCTCCATGCGCCACGCCGGCCCGACCCGCCGCGAGCTCGGCGTTCCGACGGTGTTCAACATCCTCGGCCCGCTGGCCAACCCGGCCCGGGTCCGGCGCTACGTCGTCGGAGTCGGCGATCCGACGATGGCCGAGCGCATGGCCGAGGTCCTGCTCCAGCACGGCGCCGAGCGGGCCTTCGTGGTCCATGGCGGCGATGGCCTCGACGAGATCACCATCACCACCACGTCCAACGTCATCGAGGTGGTCGACGGCGACGTCCGTCCCCTCACCGTCGACCCGCTGGCCTACGGGCTGGGCCCCGCCCGGCTGGAGGACCTGCGGGGCGGCGACCCGGCCACCAACGCCCGCCTGGCCCACGCTGTGCTGGCCGGCGACCGGGGACCACACCGCGACATCGTCGTGCTCAACGCCGCCGCCGGGTTGGTGGCCTCGGGGCGGGCCGTCGACTACGACGCCGGCATCGCCGTGGCCCTGGAGTCGCTCGACACCGGCGCTGCCGCCCAGGCCCTCGAGCGCCTCGTGACCACCTCGGTCGCCGCCCGCACCGAGGGTCTCTAGGGCGTGTCCTGTAGTTCGTGCCGGCCCGACGCTGGACCACGAGGTGCCTGGCACCGGCTGGTCCCCGGACCACGAGGTGCCAGGCACCTCGTGGTCCTCGGCGCCTCCGGACATTCACAGGACACGCCCTAGCCCCTACCGAGGGCCTCTAGCCGCTCAGGCGCAGCTCGGGGGCTCCTCGGTGGGCGGGCCGTAGGTGGCGATGACCTCGCCGTCTCCGGTCGAGTACTCCACCGTGCCGTCGGCGAGCAGCGTGGCGAAGCCGAAGATCGTCTCGCCGTCGGCGTTGTCCGGTTCGGGTCCGTCGTCGGTGCGCTGCCACGGCTCGTCGGCGAAGTACAGCCACTCGATCCCGCAGTGGGTGTTGAACGGCTCGGCGTAGGCCACGCCGACCACGGGCTCCTCGTCCTCGGCGAGCAGCGGGACGTCGGTTGTCGCCGTCACCGGCTCGGCCTCGGTGGGCAGGGTGGCGTCGACCGCCGTCGTCCAGGTGACGATCTCGTCCGGCCCCGACGACCACAGCACCATGCGGTCGTCGGTGGCCAGCACCCCGTGGAGCTCCTCGTGCTCGGCCAGCGCCAGGCCCGTCAGGTCGATCCGCTCCCACGTGCCCCCGCCGTCGCCGGCGTAGAGCGCCGTGGTGTTCCCGCGCCGGCACTGCTCGATGTCGGCGTAGCAGGCGGTCGGATCGTTGTCCGGGTTGGAGCTCGACGTGATCAGGGTGAAGGCCCGGTCACCGGCGGGGAACAGCGGTGATCCGAAGCCCTCGAAGGAGACGGCGGGCGGGCCGTCGACCGGCGCCCAGGACCGGCCGCCGTCGGTGGACCGGGCGAACATCGGGACTCCTTCGACGTCGACGTCGTCGCCGGGCCCGGACCCGCTGGCCAGCAGGGCGTCGCCGAACGGCACCACCTCGGTGAGGCGCACGCCCGCTCCCAGCCCGTCGAGCTCGGTCGTCTCCCAGGACGCGCCGTCGTCGGCCGAGCGCCAGGCCACTCCGGCCTGGTCGCCGCTGCCCAGCGCCAGGAGGCCGTCGTCGGTGGCCACCAGCGCACTGGGCCCGAAGTCGTCGGCATCGCCGGGGACCTCGACCTGCGCCCAGGTCAGCCCGTCGGCCGAGCGCCAGGCCCGGGGGCCGAACCCGTCCTCCTCGCTCCCGCCGTCGAGGTTGCCGGCCTGGTCGTGGCCCACGGCGACCAGCCCCTCGTCGGTGGCGACGAGGGCGCTGACCTCGGCCGGTCCCTCGAGACCGGTGGCCTCGACCTCGGTCCAGGTCAGCCCGTCGGAGGAGGTGACGAGGTGCAGGTCGAAGGTCGTCTCCCAGTCGTCGGGCCGGGACGGCACCGGTCGGGTCCCCCCCGACCCGAGGGCCCACCACGCGTCGTGGAAGCGGGCCAGCCCGCCCAGGCGCAGGAACTCGGCCCCGGTCTCCAGCGGCGGGCCCGGCTCGAACGGGGCGTCGCCGCGGGCGGTGGTGCTGCGGACCACGCCGGCGTCGGACACGGTGAGCATCACGATGGTGTCGCCGTCGACCGCGGTGAGCAGCCCGGTGTCGGGTCCTCGCTCCAGCGGCACCGCCTGCTCCTCCCACTCCGCGGGTGGCCCGCCGGAGACGTCCTCGGGGGGCGTGGCATCGTCTCCGCACCCGGCGGCGACCAGGGCGAGGACGACGATGAGGGCCGTGAGGGCGCGACGGTGGGCGAGCACGGCGCCTCCGACGTCCACCCCTGCCCCCCGGTTCCCGTGTCCGACCCGGTCAGCCGCGGCCGGGCATCGCCTGGCCCGGTGGGGCCTTGCGCAGGTCGGGGGTCTCTCGGGTCGGGTCGGCGTACGGGCTCACACGGTGGACGCCGGCGGCCGTCTCGACCTCGGTCACCTCGTGGCGGGCCTGCTCGAGCCGGTCGAGCTGCCGGGCCAGGTCGTCGAGGGCGGTGGACTCGCCCCGAGCGATCATCGGGGCCTGGGACTGGGCCGCCAGCAGCGACACCTGCGATGCCACCTGCTCGACCTTCCGGACCTGCTGGGCCAGCGCGGCCATCTGGATCCGGCCCTGCTTGCCGTTGATGCGGGAGGCGATCACCAGGTGGTTGTCGAGGGCGACGGCCTCGCGCTCGAGCTCGGTGGTGAGGTCGACCAGGTGGGGGGCGGAGGGGGCGGTGGCACAGGCCGCACGGGCCACGGTCACGGCGGTGCGCAGCCGGCGGTGGAGCCGGGCGCCGGCGCCGGGGGCTCCGAGCCACGAGCTCGGAGCAGTCGTGGCGACGTCGGGGCTGACCCGGTTGCGCTTGTTCAGGGCCCGGGCCCCGAGGACCAGGCCGAGGACCGCGAGCAGGACGCTGAACAGCATCACCACCAGGAGGGCGATGATCAGCTCGGCCATGGCCGCTCAGGTTACCGGCATCCGTTCTGAGGCGGAGGCGGGCCATGGATGGCGCTGTCCTGTCGCGGGTCATCCCTCACGGGTGTCGCGGGTCATCCCTCACGGTAGGCGGCCGGGGTTGCCTGGTCGGTTGTAGAGGGTCTGGCGGGTCTTGGTGGGGTCGATGGTCAGGGCGCGGACGAGTCGGCCGTTGAT
>DATHEV010000191.1:0-5985 GCA_035318405.1 Iamia sp. | reverse complement strand
GCGCCCAGCGGGCGTGGTCGAGGGTCGCCATGTGGACGGTCCGGGCCGCCAGCCAGCGACCGAGGAGGTCGTCGAAGCCCTCGTCGGTCACCAGCGGGCCGAGCAGCTCGATGACGCCGGTGCGGTCGCCGCGGCCGACGGCGGCGACCCCCCGGGCGAGGGCCAGCCAGGGCCGTTGGACCGGAATGCGCTCGGCCCAGGCCGCCACCCGGGCGAGGTCACCGGCCCGGGGGGCGACGGCCCGAGCCGCGGCCTCGACGGCGTCGGCGGCGACCTCCCAGTCGCCGGCGGCGATGAGGTGGTCGATGCGCGCCGCAGGGTCGTCGACCACGTCGGCCGCCCGCCGGTGCCGGTCGGCGAGGCCGGCCGCGTCGGCGCTCGCCAGGCGGCGCAGCAGGAACGAGCGCACCAGCTCGTGCAGCCGGAACACGCCGGTCGACCGGTCGACGGTGAGCACCAGGAAGTGGAGCCGCCGGGCCAGCTCGGCGAGGATCTCGCCGGCATCGTCCCGACCGCTGAGACGACGGGCGGCCTCCGCGGTGACGACCGGCAGGACGGCCACGTCCTCGAGGAGGGCGAGGACGTCGGCGGGCTCGTCGCCGAGCACCTCGTCGGCCAGGTAGTCGTAGAGGGCGTCGGGGTCGATGCCGGCGGCGGCGCGGTCCCCGTGGTCGTGGCGGGCGAGCGATCGGCCGAGCAGGTGGACACCGGTGGCCCAGCCGTTGACGGCCTCCACCACCGCGGCCACCGCGTCGGGCGGCAGGCCCAGGCCGATGTCGTCGTTGAGCGCGGCCTCCGCCTGAGCCACGTCGAGACGGAGGTCGTCGCCGCCGATGTCGGCCAGCCGGCGCGTCGCCCGCAGCCGGGAGAGCGCCACCGCCGGCTCGTCGCGCGCCGTCAGCACCACCCGGAGGAAGGGCGGGAGCTGGGCCAGCAGCCCGTCGAGGAGCGGGGCCGCCCCGGCTGCGGTCAGGACGTGGGCGTCATCGACGACCAGCACGAACAGCGGCGGCTCGACGGCCAGCAGGTCGTTGACGAGCACGCCGGCGGCGCGCCGCGGGTCGGCGGCGGCGGGGCGGTCGGCCCGGAGCAGCTCGCGCCCGCCGGTGCACCCGTCGGGCACGACCGTCTCGATCGCCGAGGCCAGCAGGTGCAGGAGGCTGGCGAGGTCGTCGTCACCGGGGTCGAGCGACGCCCAGGCCACCGGCAGACCGGTGTGGGCCACGGCCGCCGCGACGAGGGTCGTCTTCCCGGCGCCCGCCTGGCCGGAGACGAGGGTCACCGGCGTGGCGGCGATCGTCCGCGCCGTGGCGCCGAGGAGGCCGGGCTCGATGGCGACGCCGGCGGGCACCTCGGGTCGGAGGAGCTTGGTGCGCGGCACCCAGTCCTCGACCCCCCAACCCTCGCGCCCGGTCACAGGCCGCCATCATGCCCCCTCGTGCGAACTGGCGATCAGATCAGGCGGGAAGCCGCCGGATCTGATCGTCAGTTCGGGAGGGCCTCAGGGTCAATCGCCGCCTGAGGCGTCCTCGACCTTGGTCTTGCCGGCGGAGATCCACGGCATCATCGAGCGGAGCTGGGCCCCGACCTGCTCGATCTGGTGGTCCTTGCCGGCCTGGCGGAGGGCCTCGAAGTTCGAGCCGCCGGCCTTGACCTCGCCGACGAACTCCTTGGCGAACTCGCCGCTCTGGATCTCGCCCAGGACCTTCTTCATCTCCGCCTTCACCGAATCGGTGATGATGCGGGGGCCGCGGGTGACGTCGCCGTACTCCGCCGTGGTCGAGATCGAGTAGCGCATGCCGGCGATGCCCTGCTCGTACATGAGGTCGACGATGAGCTTCAGCTCGTGGAGGCACTCGAAGTAGGCCGACTCGGGCTGGTAGCCGGCGTCGACCAGGGTCTCGAAGCCGGCCTGCACGAGGGCGGTGAGGCCACCGCAGAGGACGACCTGCTCGCCGAACAGGTCGGTCTCGGTCTCCTCCTCGAAGGTGGTGTCGAGCACGCCGGCCCGGGTGCCGCCGATGGCATCGGCGTAGGCGAGGGCCACGGCCCGGGCGTTGCCCGACGTGTCCTGGTGCACGGCGATCAGGGCCGGCACGCCGCCGCCCTCGGTGTAGGTGCGGCGCACGAGGTGGCCGGGGCCCTTGGGGGCGACGAGGGCGACGTCGACGCCCTCGCGGGCGCTGACGTAGCCGAAGCGCACGGAGAAGCCGTGGGCCACGAGGACGGTGTCGCCGTCGCTGAGGTTGGGGGCGACGTGCTCGTTGAAGACGGCCTCGTGCTCGGTGTCGGGCAGGAGGATCATGATCACGTCGGCCTCGGCCGAGGCCTCGGACAGCCCGGCGACCTTGAGCCCGGCCTCCTCGGCCTTGGCCTTCGACGACGACCCCTCGCGCAGGCCGACCCGCACGTCGATGCCGGAGTCGGCCAGGTTCAGGGCGTGGGCGTGGCCCTGCGACCCGTAGCCGAGGATCGCCACCTTCTTGTCGGCGAGCAGGGAGCGGTCGGCGTCAGCCTCGTAGGACACGGTGGCCATGGGTGATCTTCTTTCCTTCTGTCTGGGTTCTGGGGAGAGCGGGGGCTAGGCGGTCTCGGCCACCGGCGTTGCCGCGCGGGGGCTGAGACGGGGCAGGGCGACGCGGCCGGTGCGCTGGATCTCGCGGATCCCGAACGGGCGCAGCATCTCCTCGAAGTCGTCCACCTTGGTCGGGTGGCCCTCGAGCGAGAGGGTCAGCTCGTCGTGGGTGACGGCGAGGATGCGGCCCTCGAAGATCGTGACCAGCTCGACCACCTGGCCCCGGATGTCGGGGGTGGCGGAGACGGTGGCGAGGAGCAGCTCGCGCTCGACCGACCAGCGGGGGTCGAGCTCGCTGATCTCGATGACGTTGATCAGCTTGTCGAGCTGCTTGACGATCTGCTCGAGCGGGGACGACTCGACGTCGACCACGACGGTGATGCGGCTGAAGCCGTCGTCCTCGGTGGGGGCCACGGCGAGCGACACGATGTTGTAGCCCCGCCGGGCGAACAGGTTCGCCACCCGGCTGAGCACACCGGAGCGGTTCTCGACCAGGACCGACAGGACGTGGTGGCGGACGGTCTCGCCGGGCTGAGCGTCTCGTCTCGTCATGATCAGTTGCCCCCCTCGCCGGTCTGGACGCCATGGCCGGCCTGGAAGGGCGGGACCTGGATCTCGTCGTTCGACTTGCCCGCGGCGACCATGGGGAAGACCTTCTCCCGGCTGTCGGTGCGGAACTCGACCACCACGGGGCGGTCGTCGATGTCGTTGGCCTTGTCGATGGCGGGCTGAATCTCCTCGGGCGACTCGACCCGGATGCCCACGCAGCCCATGGCCTCGGCCCACTTCACGTAGTCGGGCAGGTCGGGCGAGAGGTACACCTCGGAGTAGCGCTCCTCGTAGAACATCTCCTGCCACTGGCGGACCATGCCGAGGTAGGCGTTGTTGAGGATGGCGATCTTGACCGGGATGCGCTCGGCCGAGGCGGTGACCAGCTCCTGGGCCGTCATCTGGAAGCACCCGTCGCCGTCGACGGCCCAGACCATGCGGTCGGGGCGACCGACCTTGGCGCCGATGGCGGCGGGGACGGAGAAGCCCATGGTGCCGAGGCCGCCGGAGTTGATCCAGGTGTACGGGTGCTGGAAGCGCCAGTACTGGCTGGCCCACATCTGGTGCTGGCCGACGCCCGAGGCGAGGATCGTGTCCTCGGGGACCGAGTCCCGCAGGTGCTCGAGCACCATCTGCGGCTTGAGCTGGTCGCCCTCGGCCGGCGGCTCGTAGGCGAGCGGGTAGCGCTCCTGCCAGCCGCTGATCTGGCTGTTCCACGGGCCCCGGTCGGGAGCCTCGGCCCCGGCGGCCAGACGGCGGCGGAGGGCGGCGACCAGGTCCTCGATGATGAGGCGGCAGTCGCCGTGGATGGGCACGTCGGGCCGACGGACCTTGCCCAGCTCGGCGGCGTCGATGTCGGCGTGGATGACCTTGGCCTCGGGGGCGAAGCCGGCGACCTTGCCGGTGACCCGGTCGTCGAAGCGGGCGCCCAGGGCGATCAGCAGGTCCGAGCGCTGCATCGCCGTCACCGCGGTGTAGTTGCCGTGCATGCCCGGCATGCCGAGGCACAGGTCGTGGCCGTCGGGGAAGGCGCCCCGGGCCATCAGGGTGGTGACGACCCGGATGTCGGTGAGCTCGGCCAGCTCCATGAGGGCCTCGGCCGCCCGGGCCTTGAGGATGCCGCCGCCCACGTAGAGGACGGGGCGCTCGGCGGCCAGGATCAGCTCGGCGGCCTGCTCGATGGCCCGCGGGTCGCCCGTGGTCGCCGGGCGGTAGCCGGGCAGCGAGGCGGCCACCTCGGCGTCGGTGGGCCAGTCCCAGCCGGTCGCCGAGGCCGGGTTGGTGGGGTCGACGATGTCCTTGGGGATGTCGACCAGGACCGGGCCGGGCCGGCCGGTGGTGGCCAGGTGGAACGCCTGGCGGATGACGAGGGGGATCTCGTCGGCCGAGGTCACCAGGAAGTTGTGCTTGGTCACGGCCTGGGTGATGCCGGTGATGTCGCACTCCTGGAAGGCGTCGGTGCCGATGGCCGCCCGGGGCACCTGGCCGGTGATGCAGACCATGGGGATCGAGTCCATGAAGGCATCGGCCAGCGGGGTGACGATGTTCGTCGCCCCCGGCCCGGAGGTGACCATGGCGACGCCGGGGCGGCCCGTGGCGTGGGCGTAGCCCTCGGCCATGTGGCCGGCGCCCTGCTCGTGGCGCACCAGGATGTGGCGGATCGTCGAGTCCAGCACCGGGTCGTACACCGGGAGGATGGCGCCACCGGGGAGACCGAACATCACCTCCGTCCCCTCCATCTCGAGGGCACGGATCAGCGCCTGTCCTCCGTTCATGTCCATCTCTTCATCGTCTCCTGCGGTGCGTCTCGGGCGGTCGGGTGGGGTGATCTTGCGGGAAGGGGGGTTTCAGCTCACGTGCGGCTGAAAACGACGACGACCTCCCCGCGAGGGGAGGTCGAACGAGCGCACGCGATGAGATGCCGGCGGCGTGCGCTCTAGGGCCCGAGTACGAGGAGGGTGCCGGCGGACATTGCCGGAAGCATCGCGCACCGCCCGGGCCGGCGTCCAACCAACAGCCTGACCTGGGTCTTCCTCCGCCCGAGGGACCCCACCCCGAGCCCGTCCACCGAGGCCCAGGTCAGGGCTACAGTCCGCTCGGCCCGCAGGCCGGGACGGCGCCAGGGTGTGCCGCCACCGCTCCGACGGATCGAGCCCCGAGGTAGGACATGAGCGACCCGAACTCCACGATCAGCATCCGCAGCTCGGAGCTGTCGGACCCGATGCCCGACCCCGCCCCCACCGGCCCGACCCAGCCTGGTGACCTCAACCACCAGCTGCTGACCGAGTCGGTGTGGACCGACGAGATGGTCCAGGCCGCCGGCATCCCCGTCGTCGACATCCAGATGGTCTCGATCGGCGGTGGCATCGGCAGCTTCGAGCTCGTCGACCACCTGCGGATCGCCGGCATGCGCACCGACCAGCTCCGGGTCCTCACCAACCTCGACGTGCCGTGGCAGACCTACGAGTACCTCACGAAGGTCTCCCAGGTGCCCCGCAAGGAGCGACTCCGCTCCGACGCCCAGTCGATGCCCGACAACATCTGGGGCTTCCCGAGCTTCGCCTTCCGGGAGGCCTGGGCCGACAAGACGCTGGACCCCATCTGGAACGTCTGCACCGAGCCCGTCTTCCGCGACTACTTCACGCCCAAGGCCGGCCAGGTGTTCGCGGCCATCGAGCGCGAGGCCCAGCGCATCAGCTACTTCGACATGACGGTCAAGGGCCAGGTGCGGATGGTCCGGCGCCGCTACGGGGGCGGCTACTTCACCATCCTCACGCCGGCCCAGGGCCAGTCGGCGACCAAGCGCATCGCCTACCGGTCGACCTACGTCCACATCTCGGTCGGCTACCCCGGCGTCAAGT
>DATHEV010000190.1:0-5071 GCA_035318405.1 Iamia sp. | reverse complement strand
GGGTGTGCAGGGCATCTCGTGGCAGGAGGTCACGATCACCGGCCAGTCCAACCACGCCGGCACCACGCCGATGGCCCACCGCCACGACCCGGCCTTCGTCGCCGGCGCCATCGCCGTCTTCGTGCGGGAGCTGGCCGAGCGGATGGGTCCGCCCCAGGTCGCCACGGTCGGGCGCATCGAGCTCCACCCCAACCTGGTCAACGTGGTGCCGGCGCGGTCCACGCTGACGGTCGACCTCCGCAACACCTCCGAGGATGCCCTCCAGGACGCCGAGGCGGCGCTGGCGGTGCGGCTCGACGAGCTGGCCGCCTCGGAGGGGGTCACCATCGAGCGGCGGACGCTGGCCCGGTTCGAGCCGGTGGCCTTCGACGAGGCCATGGTCGATCGGGTGGAGCGGGTGGCGGCGAGCCACGGCCTGACCGTCCGGCGCATGCCGTCGGGCGCCGGGCACGACGCCCAGATGCTGGCCCGGGTCTGCCCCACGGCGATGGTCTTCACCCCCAGCGTCGGCGGCGTCAGCCACAACCCGGCCGAGCTGACCCACGACCCCGACCTCGAGGCGGGGGCCAACGTCCTCCTCGACGTCATGGTCGAGCTGGCCACGGCAGACTCGCTCCCATGAGCCCGCCGACCCCCCTGTTCCGTGTGCGGAAAGCCCCGGACGCGGCGCCTTTTCGCACACGGAACGGCCTTCGGGGGATGCGATGAGCCCGATGAGCGCGACCGGTCGCTGGCTGAGCGGGACGTTCCCCCGCGAGCTGGTGGTCGCCGCCGCCCAGATGGGCCCGGTGGCCAAGACCGACACGCGGGCCGAGGTCCTCGAGCGGCTGATCGTCCTGCTGCGCGCCGCCCACCACCGGGGCGCCGAGCTCGTCGTGTTCCCCGAGCTGGCCCTGACGACCTTCTTCCCCCGCTGGGCGATCGACGACGTGGTCGAGCTGGACGGCTACTTCGAGACCCACATGCCGGGACCGGCGACCCAGCCGCTGTTCGACGAGGCCAAGCGGCTCGGCGTCGGCTTCCAGCTGGGCTACGCCGAGATCACGCCCGACGGCCACCGCTACAACACCGCCGTCCTGGTCGAGCGGGACGGGACCATCGTCTCCAAGTACCGCAAGGTCCACGTGCCCGGGCACGAGGAGGCCGAGCCGTGGCGGGCCTTCCAGCACCTCGAACGGCGCTACTTCGAGCCCGGGCCGGGCTTCGAGGTCCACTCCGCCTTCGGCGGGCTCATCGGCCAGGCCACCTGCAACGACCGGCGCTGGCCCGAGAGCTACCGGGTGCTCGGGCTCCAGGGCGTCGAGCTGGTGCTCATCGGCTACAACACGCCGATCCACTACCAGCCGGACCCGGGCCAGGACCGCCTCGCCGGGCACCACAACACCCTGGTCATGGCGGCGGGCGCCTACCAGAACGGCACGTGGGTCGTCGGCGTGGCCAAGGGCGGCGTCGAGGAGGGGGTGTGGTCGCTGGCCGAGAGCCAGATCATCTCGCCCGGGGGCGAGGTCGTGGCCCGGGCCATCACCGAGGGCGACGAGATCGTCCTCGCCCTGGTCGACCTCGACCGCTGCTGGGACTACAAACGCACCGTCTTCAACTTCGCCCAGTACCGCCTCCCCGACCGGTACCGCATGATCACCGAGGAGCAGAAGCCCAACGATGCGAGCTGGTGACGAGATCCGGCGGGAAGCCGCCGGATCCGATCGCCAGCTCGGGACGGGGTTGGGCCTGGCGCTGGCGGCGGCGACGGGGCTGGCGGTGGCGAACCTGTACTACGCCCAGCCGCTGCTCCACACGATCGGGGACGATCTCGGCACCAGCGAGGGCCGCACCGGTCTGGTCGTGACGGCGGGGCAGGTCGGCTACGCCGTCGGGCTGGCCTTCGTCGTGCCGCTGGGCGACCTGATCTCGCGGCGACGGCTGATCCCCACGGTGCTGGGGGGCATGGCCGCGGCCCTGGTCGGGGTGGCGGCGGCCCCGTCGCTGCCGGTGCTGGCGCTGGCCCTGGTGGTCGTCGGCCTGGGGGCGGTGGCGGCCCAGCTGCTCGTCGCCCTCACCGCCGGGCTGGCCGGCGACGGCGAGCGGGGCCGGGCGGTGGGCACGGTCATGACCGGCCTGCTGCTCGGGATCCTGCTGGCCCGGACCGTCGCCGGTGGCCTGGCCGCCCTGTTCGGGTGGCGCGGCGTCTTCGTGGTGGCGGCCATCGTGGCCGTGGCCCTGGCGGTGGGCCTGGCCCGGTTGCTCCCGCCCGACGGCGAGCGGGTCCGGATCGGCTACGGCGCGGTGCTGGCCTCGACCGCCGAGCTGCTGCGCGACCTGCCCGAGCTGCGCCGCTCGGCCCTTCTGGGCGCGCTCGGCTTCGCCACCTTCTCGGTCTTCTGGACCACCATCTCGTTCCACCTGGCGGCCGCGCCGTTCGACTGGGGCGACGGCGCCATCGGCCTGCTGGGCCTGGTCGGGGCGGCCGGCGCGGTGTGCGCCACCGCCGCCGGCCGGCTGGCCGATCGGGGCCTCGCCGCGCCGGGCCGGGTGGCCGCCGCCCTCGCCGTGGTGGCGTCGTTCGGCCTGCTGTGGACGGGCCGGCACTCCGTCGCCGCCATCGTCGTCGGGGTCGTGGTCCTCGACGTCGGCGTCCAGGGGATCCAGGTCCTCAACCAGACGGTCATCTACGAGCTGGCCCCCGAGGCCCGGAGCCGCATCACGTCCGCCTACATGACCCTGTACTTCATCGGTGGCGCCCTGGGATCGGCGGTGGGGGCGGCCGCCTACGACGCCGGCGGGTGGGGGCGGACCTGCGCCCTCGGGGTGGCGCTGGGCGGCGCCGCCGTCCTGGCGGCGACGTATGCCCTGGTCAGGACGTCAGGAAGGGCCGGATTGCGGCCAGCACCTGCTCGCCCCGCCGGGTGACCTCGTTGTGGGTGGCGCCCGGGAGGACGGCGAGCTGGCCGTGGGGGAGGAGCTCGACCATGGCCCGCACCTCCTCCGCGCTCCAGCCGGCGTACTCGCTCACGGTCGGCTGGAGCTTCTCGGAGAAGGCGTCGAAGCCGTCCGGAACGGGGGCCACGGCCCGGTACTCCGCCTCCATCTCGCGAGCTCCTCCGGGGTCGGCATCCGGGGGTTCGGCGGGTCGGCATCGGGTGGGCCGAGGTCGACGTAGCCGTCGGAGGTGGAGGCGAACACCAGGCGCTCGACGATGCCGGGTGAGCGCATCGCCAGCTCGAGGGCGACCATGGCGCCCAGGCTGAAGCCGAAGAAGGCGGCGCGCTCGTGGCCCAGATCGGCCAGCACGGCGGCGACGCCGTCGGCCATGGCGGTGGGGGTGGGCTCACGGTCGATGTCCGCCGTGCGGCCGTGGCCCTGGAGCTCGACGGCGATCGTGGTGTGGTCCTCGGCCAGGGCGTCCCGGGTGGTGCCGAAGGTCAGCTCGCAGGTGAGGAGCCCGCCCGGGAGCAGGACGAGCGGGGGCCCGTCGCCGACCACCTCGCGGTCGACGTCGAGATCGCCCACGGTGGTGTAGCCCTGGTCGTGGTGTCGCCCTTCGCTGTCGGAGGTCGTCTTCCAAGGGTCGACCGACGGGCCGGCGAGGGCTCATCGATCGGTGGCCGTCCACTGGTCGAGGTCGGCGACGGTGTCGATGTCGGCCGGGTCGCCGGCACACGGGACCTCGACGACGAGCTCCGGGTGGGCCCGGAGGACCTGGCGGGCGCCGAGGTCGCCGGTCGTCGGCAGCTCGTCCCAGACGTCGGCCCCGAGGCGGACGGGGTGGCCCCGGCGGCCGGCGTAGGTGGCGATGGCCAGCGGGGTGGCCGTGGCGGTGGCGACCGCCCACCACGCCTCGGGCACCAGGCCGGGCTGGTCGCCCAGCCCCACGACGATGGCGTCGGCCCCCGCCTCCCGGGCCCAGGCCACGGCGACCTGGAGCGACGTGGCCTGGCCGTCGGCCCAGCCCGGGTTGGTGGCGCGCGCCACGTCGGGGGGCAGGTCGGGGTCGGCGACCGCGCCCGTCACCACCAGGACGGGGCCGACCTCCGCGGCCAGGGCGGCGGCCACGGCCCGCCCCAGCACCGTGGTCCCGTCGGCGAGGGGGGCCAGCAGCTTGGGCGTCGGCCCGTCGTAGCGGGTCCCGGCCCCCCCGGCGAGCACCACGGCGACGGTCGTTCCCACCCATCCAGCGTGCCACCCCTCCAGCCGTCGTCGAACTTTGTGCGAGGTTCGCCGCTGTACGGCGAACCTCGCACAAGGTTCGGGTGGTGCTGCGGCCCAATCGTCCAACTTTGTGCGAGGTTGACTGCTGTACGGCGAACTTCGCACAAAGTTGGGGTGGGGTCCGGGCGGGGGTGCCCGGCGGGGGGTGGGAGTGGACCCAGGTGGGCACGGTGCGGCGGTGCCCCATCGCCGTCGCCTGATCCCCCTCGCCCTCGCTGCCGCCCTCGGGCTGGCGGCGTGCTCGTCGTCGGGGGCCAGCGATGACGGCGACGGGCGGTCGGCGCGGGTGGGGGAGTCCTTCGTGGCCGAGCTCAGCTCGGAGATCGAGGGCTTCCCGTCCACGATCGTGGTGCCGGGCCGGCGCTACGACCTGGTCGTCACCAGTCCCCGGGAGGAGATCGACACCATCACCGCCGAGGAGGCCGGCATCGACCCCGATGCTGCCGGCGGCACCCGCTTCGTCGCCGTGACCTGGCGGCTGGGCGCGGCGGGCGGCGACGCCGGGGTGCTGGGCGGGGATGGCCCCGACGTGGTGCCGCAGCTGTCGCTGGTGGTGGACGGCGAGCCGATCGAGGTCGGCTCCCTCGACGAGGAGGGCGTGGACGCCCGGTGGGTCGTCGTGCCCGAGGAGGCCAGCCGGATCGGTGTCGCCGTCGAGTTCGACGGCGTCACCCAGACCATCGCCGACACGGCGTCCCGTCAGGACCGGCCCGACGGCGGCCCCGAGCTGCTCTACGCCGACCCGCCCGGGTTGCACCGCCCCGAGTGCCCCGAGCCGCCGGAGGACCCCGATCCGGCGCGCTACATCCTCGGGGGGTGCGATGTGACGATCAGCGAGCCGTTCCCGTACCACGAGGAGCTGGGG
>DATHEV010000189.1:0-2126 GCA_035318405.1 Iamia sp. | reverse complement strand
GACGCGTCTGGAGGGCCTGCTCTCCGACCTGGCTGTCGCCCACGTCCGGGCCGACGATGCGGCCGGCGCGGTGAGCGTGCTGGAGGCGGACAGGGTCTGGCTCCCGGCTCCCAAGGGAGCGGCGCACCTGCCGGACGACGTGGCCACGGCCTGGGTCGTCACCGGCCGAGACGGCACCGCGGTCGTCTCGAAGGTCGCCGGCCGGGTGTCCAGCCGGCTGCTCGAGGAGATCGACCGTGACGTGCTGTGGCCCATCGTGAGACGGGCCCTGGCAGCTCTGGCCGTCGGCGAGGAGGAGGCCGACCCGGAGGACACGGAGTCGCTCCGGCTCCTGCTGGATGTCAACGACCACATCGCCGCCCTCCTCCCCACCGTCGACCGGCTCCGGGTCGTGCCCGTCGGTGGTTGCGCCCTGCTCCCGCTCTGGGCCGGCCAGGACGGGGATGGCCGGCGGCTGGTCGATCGGTGCGTGGTCACGGTCAGCCCCTCGGCGGCGTGGTCGGCCGCCGCCTCGCGCCCCCGACCGTCAGGGGTGTCCGTCGGCGTGTTCGACAGCGGGGGGGCATCTCTCGACCTGGAGCCCGACATGCGCACGTTCGTCCGGTGGTGCGACCCGGCGACTCCGCTCCTGGAGCCGACCGCCGAGGCCGTCCTGGGCGAGTGTTCCTCCGAGACCCCCGTCCTGCACCTCTCGTGCCATGGCCACTACGACGCCCTGAGACCGCTGGACAGCGCGCTGGAGCTCCAGAGCCCCCTTCGGGTTCGGGACCTCCTCGGGTGGGACGGCGCGCCGTGGCTCGTGAACCTCTCGGCCTGCGAGACCGCCGTCCCCAACCTCCTCTGCTCCGACCAGGTGATCTCCTTCCCGACCGCGTTCCTGCGCGCCGGGAGCGCTCATGTCGTCGCCACCCTCTGGCCGATCCGGAACGATGTGGCGACGAGGGCGAACGAGGAGGTCTTGGCCGCGCTCGCCGAGGGGCAGGACCCGGACGAGGCCGTGGCCCGGGCGGTCCGGGAGGTGAGGCGCCACCTGGTCGTCGACATCGGTGACCCGCCGGACTCGCCCTGGACCATCTGCGACTGGGCGGGGCTGGCCCACTTCGGAGCCGCCGGCCCGAGAGGTCGGAGGTAGGGGCCCGCTGCCGTCAGGTGGGTTCGGGGGACGCGCTCGGGTCGGGCTCCAGGTGGAACACTCGGCTGCGGGCCGTGGTCACGCCTCGGTACCGGGTCGCTCGGGTCGGGAGCATGCGGAGCTGCTCCAGGGGTACAGGGATGATCCGCACGGTGGGCGTTGCCTCCACGCCCTCGAGGTTCGAGACGACCGCAAGGTAGATGCCCTCCTTCTGAGCCCTCTCGATCTGTGACGGCTGGAGGAGTACGACGTCCTCCTCTGGTCCTGCAAAGACCTTGAGCTCGAAGAACTGCCCGAGTTCATCGATGGCGTCGGCACCGACCCCGAGCTTGGCGCGCAGATCCACCATCCGCTCGGTGTCGCTCGCCAGCACGCGGCGCAGCGCCTCCAAGCCCAGGCTCTCCTTCTCCTGCTCGGTGTAGCCCCGAGCCCCACGGCGCGGGGTGGGCGAGGCCCCTCCTGGTCGCGGCGCAGGGAGACCGCTCGTCCGCGATGGCTTCGACGGTGGCGGAGGTGTCGGGGTCCCCACCACCTCGCCCCGGACATCGGAGATGTGGAGCCGATCGAGGTCCACCAGCACCCGTGGTGGCTGCGGCGCAGGGCGAGGGGCCGATGGGGGCTTCGCTCGCCGGCTCGAGGCCCGGGCCGCGGGGGTCGCGGCGTGACGGGCCCCGGTCTGGGCCCGGAGGCTCTCGAGCGAGCCATCGATCCGCGCCGCGAGGTCCGCTTCGGCCTCCGCCGCCCGGGCGGCGGCCAGCTCGAGCCGCGTGGCGGTGACCCCCCGCTCGGCCTCGATCGCAGCCACGACCCATGCCTGGGCGACGCGGCGTCGATCGGAGTCGAACAGCGCCGCCACGGCTCGACCTCCCTCTGGTGCCGCGACGAGGCCGACATCGCGCACGGCGAGCACCTCGCGCCTCCGGTCGAGATGGGCGGACACCTCGATCTCCTGGCGGTCCGGTCCGAGCTGGAGGGCCACCCGGAGCTCCTGATC
>DATHEV010000188.1:0-3808 GCA_035318405.1 Iamia sp. | reverse complement strand
TCACGTCGTCGCGCACCGTGATCGTCCATGCCGTGAAGTCGTCGCTGGGCTCGACCGTCTCGGCCAGGAACGGCACGTAGTCGCCGTCGCGGTCGGGCATCGTCAAGGTGTCGTAGATCGCCCGCGCCACGGTGATCCCGCTCCCGGCCAGCTGGGACTCGGGCAGGCACCAGCCGCCCCCGGTCTCGGCGTCGAGGGCGAAGGTCACGGTGCCGCCCCGGACCGGCGGGCCCACGGCATCGGTGTCACCGCCATCGCCTCCGCCGGAGCGGTCGGACTTGCCGCCGCACCCGGCGACGAGAGCGAGGACGAGGACGATGGCGGCGGTCGGCCGGGTGATGCGCGTCACATGTCGTATCCTGATCAACTGATCAGACAAAAGTCAAGAACCCTGCTCAACGGATTAAGGTCCTGGCGTGGATGCCGACACGACCGATCGAGTGACCCGGCCGTCAGCCGACCCGACCCGCGACCGGATCCTGGCCGCCGCCCTCGACCTGTTCTCCGAGCGGTCGTTCAAGGACGCCACCACCCGCGAGATCGCCCTGCGGGCCGGCGTCACCCAGCCGCTGCTCAACTACCACTACCGGTCCAAGGACGAGCTGTGGCGGGCGGCCGTCGACGCCCTCTTCGAGAAGCTGCGGAGCTCGATGTCCGATCGCCTCGAGGGCCTGCGCGGCGTCGACGCCCGCACCAGCGCCATGCTCATGGTCCGGGACTTCATCACCTTCTCGGCCCGCAACCCGCAGCTCCACCGGATCATCACCCAGGAGTGCAAGTTCGACGGCCCGAGGATGGACTACCTGGTCGAACGGCACGTGCGACCTCTGTACGACACCACCATCGAGCTCTTCGAGCAGCTGGCCCGCGACGGCGCCGTCCCGCCCATCCCGGCGCCGCACCTCTACTACATCCTCACCGGCGCCGGCCCGGCGATGTTCGTGCTCGGCCCCGAGTGCCGGCGGCTGAGCGGGCTCGACCCCACCTCCGATGCGGTGATCGAGGCCCATGCCGATGCGGTGTGCCAGCTGCTCTTCGGGGAGCCGCTCGACTCGCCCCGACCGGTCCCTTGACAGATCCCTGATCAAGTGATCAGGATGCAGGCCGTGACGAACCACCGGGCCCGCTACGGGCCGCACGACGCCGCGGCCACCTACGTCGAGCACGGGGTGGAGGAGCAGCTCGTCGACCTGGGCGAGGTCGAGCTGGGCTACGCCACGCTCGGCGACCCGTCGTCACCGGCGCTCCTGCTCATCCCCGGCCAGACCGAGTCGTGGTGGGGCTACGAGGCGGCGATGCCGCTCTTCGCCGAGCACTTCCAGGTGTTCGCCGTCGACCTGCGGGGCCAGGGCCGCAGCACCCGCACGCCCGGCCGCTACACGCTCGATCTCATGGGCAGCGACCTCGTCCGCTTCATCGACCTCGTCATCGGACGGCCGACGATCGTGAGCGGCCTGTCGTCGGGCGGCGTGCTCTCGGCCTGGCTGTCCGCCTACGCCAAGCCCGGCCAGGTCGTCGCCGCCGTGTACGAGGACCCGCCTCTGTTCTCGTCCGAGGTCCGCCCCGCCATCGCCCCGGGGATCCGCCAGGGCATCGGCCCGCTGTTCCACCTCTGGAGCACGTACCTCGGTGACCAGTGGTCGATCGGTGCCTGGGACGCCATGCGCGAGGGCTCCGCCGACTTCCTGCCCGAGCACCTGAGGTTCATCCCGGTCCCCGACGAGCCCCCGCAGAACCTCAAGGAGTACGACCCCGAGTGGGGCCGCTCGTTCTGGAGCGGGTCGGTGGCCGCCTCGTGCGACCACGAGCGGATGCTGCGCAGCGTGAAGACGTCCGCCGTGCTGCTGACGCACCACATGCGCGTCGTCAACGACGGCAACGGCTTCCTGTTCGGGGCCATGTCCGACCAGCAGGCCGAGCGGGTCCAGGCCCTGCTCGCCGAGGCGGGCGTCGCCGTGACGTACCGGTCGTTCCCGGACTGCGGCCACTCGATGCACGGCGACAAGCCGGAGCTCTACGTCGAGACGGTGCGCGACTGGGTCAGCGCCCTGTGACCGGGCTGATCGACGTCCACGCCCACTTCGTCCCGGACCTCTACCGGGAGGCCCTGGTCCGGCACGGCCACGACCAGCCCGACGGCTTCCCCGTCATCCCCGAGTGGTCGGCCGAGGAGCACGTGGCGGTCATGGACCGGGTGGGGATCGAGACCTCGATGCTGTCGATCTCCTCGCCCGGCATCCACCTCGGCGACGAGGGCCCGGACCTGGCCCGGATGGTCAACGAGGAGGGGCGGCGCGCCGTCGTCGACCACGCCGGGCGCTTCGGGCTGTTCGCCTCGCTGCCCCTCCCGGACGTCGATGCGACGATGGCCGAGATCGCCCACTGCTGCGACCACCTCGACGTCGACGGCTTCGCCCTCATGACCCACGTCGACGGGATCTACCTCGGCGACGCCGCCCTCGATCCGGTCTTCGCCGAGCTCGACCGCCGTCGGGCCCGGGTGTTCATCCACCCGACCTCGCCGCCCTGCTGGGAGCGGACGGCCCACGGTCGACCCCGGCCCATGATCGAGTTCCTGTTCGACACCACCCGGGCGGTCGTCGACCTCGTCCTCTCCGGCACCATCGCCCGTCACCCCGGGATCGACGTCATCGTCCCTCACGCCGGCGCGACCCTGCCGATGGTGGCCGACCGGGTCAGCGTGTTCTCGCTGCTGCTCGACTCCGGGGTGGACGTGCTCGCCGACCTCGGCCGGCTCCACTACGACGTGGCCGGCTTCCCGCTCCCCCGCCAGCTCGACGCCCTGCTGACGATGGTCCCGCCCGAACACCTCCACTACGGCAGCGACCACCCCTTCACCCCGGAGTTCGCCGTCGCCGCCTCCCGCGAGCGGCTGGCCGAGACCGGCACCCTCGCCCCGTTGCGGGCCAACACCGAACGACTCCTCGACCGGACCTGACGAAGGACCACCATCCATGCAGCATCAGATCGAGCTCGGCCACCTGGTGATCGAGGTGCCCGACCCCACCGCCCTCACCCTCACGCTCGCCGAGGTCGTGGGTCTCGAGGCCGGCGAGCCCACGCCGTCCGGCGCCCTCACGTGGCGCGACGACCAGCGGGCCCAGCGCCTGATCGTGCGGGAGGGGCCGGCCAACGACGCCGTCGCGGTCGGCTTCGAGGCGGTCGACGAGTCGGCCTACGAGGCCACCCTCGAGCGACTCCGGGCGCAGGGTCGCGACGTGGCCGACGACCCGGAGCTGGCCGCCGAGCGGCGGGTCGCGCGCCTGGCCCGCACCCCGGGTCCCTGGGGCCCCGACGTCGAGGTCGTCCTCGGCGCCGCCGACGCCGCCCGGCCCTTCGCCTCGGACCTCGTGCCCGGCGGCTTCCTCACCGAGGGGGTCGGATTCGGTCACGTCGTGCTGGCCACCATGGCGTTCGACGAGTCGGTCGAGCTGCTCACCGGCGGCCTCGGCTTCACCCAGTCGGACTGGCTGGAGATGGAGATCGCCGAGGGCATCGAGCTCGAGGTGCGCTTCTTCCACTGCAACGCCCGCCACCACACCATCGCCCTGGCGAAGGCCCCGTTCGAGCTGCCCCAGACGTTGCACCACGTGATGTTCGAGATGAACGAGCGCGACGACGTGGGCGCCGCCTTCGATCGCCTGTGGGCGACCGACCTGGGGATCCCCAACGGGCTCGGCCGTCACGACAACGACGGCATGTTCAGCTTCTACCTCCAGACGCCGGCCGGCTTCCAGATCGAGGTCGGCCACGGCGCTCGGGTCATCACCGACGACTGGGACGACGA
>DATHEV010000187.1:0-2805 GCA_035318405.1 Iamia sp. | reverse complement strand
CGCCCCCGGGGGTCACGTCGGCCACGTCCTCGGTGGTCGTCGGGCCGGGGTCGGACGCGGAGCTGGACTCGGGCGAGCTCGACGACGAGCAGCCGCTCGCCAGCACGACGACGGCCACGGCGACGCCGATGACCTGCCGGCCCCTCGTCGGGACGAGCCGACGCCGACGGCGATCTGTCTGGACTGTGAACATAAACTTGGACTGTAGACCATCAATGGCTCATCGTCTACCGAACGCGATACTCTCATCGCATGTCATCTGCCGTCCCGCAGCCAGCCTCGGCGCCCGGTGCGACCACCTCCCCGCCGGGCCGCCGCGAGCGCCGCAAGCAGGAGGTGCGCCAGCGCGTGCTGGACGCCGCCATCGCCCTCGGCGTCGAGCGGGGCTGGGACACGACGACGATGGACGCCATCGCCGACCGCGCCGATGTGGCTCGCGCCACGGTGTTCAACCACTTCCCCAAGAAGGACGACGTGGTGCAGGCCTGGACCGAGCGGCGTGAGGCCGAGGCCCAGGCCCACCTCGCCGCCGGGCGCATCCCCACCACGGACCTGACGGTCGAGCTCGGCGCCACGCACGACCGACTGGCCGACTTCAACGAGCGGAGCTGGTCCGAGAGCCGGGCCTACGCCGTGGCGTGGGCGCAGTCGTCCACTCCCCTGTCGCTCGAGCCCCTGGTGAGCGAGGTCTACATCCCGATCCTCGAGCGCCACGGCGACGAGCTCCGCCCGGGTCTCGACCTCGGCGACGCCGCCCGGGTCCTGCGGGCCTGCTACTTCGACGCCCTGGCCCGCTGGGTCGAGGGGGACGAGGCCCAGACCGGGCCCGCCTTCTCGCTCCGAGCGGCGCTCCGCTCCGCCCAGGAGATCGTGCTCGGCGGCATCAAGGCCCCCTGACCCGGCTCAGGTCCGGGCGAGGGCGAGGAGGCAGACGTCGTCGCGGGTCTGCTCGTCGGCGAGGAGCTCCTCGACGAGGCGGTCGACCAGGGCGGCGGCGGGGAGGGCGTGCAGGCGGGAGGCGGCCTCGGCCAGGGCCTCCAGGCCGGCGTCGATGTCGCGGCCCTGCCGCTCGACCAGGCCGTCGGTGAAGACGATCACCCGCCCGCCCCGCTCGAGCTGCGCCTCGCCGACGGGCCGGGGTTCGGTGCGCGGGAGGGCGGCCAGCGGGGCCGACCGCCCCGCCCAGAGGTACGACGGGGCGCCGTCCGGGCCGAGCAGCAGCGGCGGGAGGTGGCCGGCGCAGGCGTAGCGGAGGTGGCCCGTGGCCGGCTGGAGCTCGAGGGCGGCCACCGTGGCCATCCAGGCGTCGGGGACGCGGGCCACGAAGTCGTCGAGGTGGTCGAGCACCTGGCTGGGCCCCGCCCCGACCGAGGCGAGGGCGCGGTAGGCGCTGCGCAGCTGGCCCATGGCGGCGGCCGCGGCGAGGCCGCGTCCGACGACGTCGCCGACCGACGCCGACAGCGTCTTCCCGTCGGCCAGGAGGAACGAGTCGTACCAGTCGCCCCCGACCTCCAGCCCCTCGACCGCCGGGCGGTAGCGGGTCTCGACGGCGAAGCCGGGGCCCTCCTCGAGCCCACCGGCCAGGAGGCTGCGCTGGAGGACGATCGCCGTCTCCCGCTCGCGGGCCTCGGACGCCTCGGCCGCCCGGCGCGCCGCCAGCAGCTCACGCTCGTAGGCGTGGCGCCCGGTGGCGTCGACGAGCGTGGTGCGCACGTGGGCCGGCACGTCGTCCTGCGCCGGAGCCACGCACGAGCTGGCGACGACCGGGTGGAAGCCGCCCCCGACGACCTCCAGGTCGAAGGCGACGTCGCTGACCTCCTCCTGCATCTGGAGCAGGGGGGCATAGTGCGTCTCGTAGAAGATGCGGCCGCCGACCCGGAGGAGGTCGGGGAACGTGCGCCGCCCCACCAGGTCGGCCTCGCTCCAGCCCGTCCACTCCAGCAGCCGCCGGTTGACGCGGGCGATGGTGCCGTCCATCCACGTGGTCAGGTAGGCGCAGGGGGCCTCGTCGTAGAGCGTGGCGAGGTCCTCGGCCGGCAGGGGGGCCCGCCCGTCGGCGGCCGGCACCTCAGGCGGGATCCGGCACGAAGGCCGCGATGGCGGCGCTGGTCTCGGCCGGGGCGCTGAGGTTGGGGCAGTGGCCGGTGGCGTCGAGCACGACCATCTCGCTGCCGGGGATGTGGTCGTGGACGTAGGCGCCGACGGCGGGGCCGGCGATGGCGTCCTCCCGGCACTGCACCACCAGCGTCGGCACCGCGACCCGGGGGAGGTCGGCCCGGGAGTCCGACAGGAACGTCACCCGGGCGAACGACCGGGCCATGGCCGGGTCGGTGGCACAGAACGAGTTGGTGAGCTCCTCGCCCAGCTCGGGCCGGTCCGGCGTGCCCATGATCACCGGGGCCATGGCGCTCGACCAGCCCAGGTAGTTGTCGTCGAGCGAGGCCAGCAGGTCGTCGATGTCGGCCTCGCTGAACCCGCCGACGTAGCCGTCGTCGTCGATGTAGCGGGGCGACGGCCCGATCAGCACGAGGCGATCGAAGGCCTCGGGGGCGGTGAGGGCGGCCCGCACGCCGATCATGGCGCTGACCGAGTGGCCGACGAAGACGGCCGGCTGCGGGCCGATCGAGGCGCACACCTCGATCAGGTCGTCGGCGTAGCCCTGGAGCGAGGCGTGGTGCTCCGGGTCGAACGCCGTCAGGTCGGACCGGCCGAAGCCGACGTGGTCGAACACCACGGTGCGGAAGCGGTCCTCGAAGGCGGGCACGACGTGACGCCACATGTGCTGGTCGCAGCCGAAGCCGTGGG
>DATHEV010000186.1:0-2900 GCA_035318405.1 Iamia sp. | reverse complement strand
GGGGCTGGTCGACGAGGACCTCTGGCAGGAGCGGGTCGAGGAGTACCTCACCTTCGCCGGGGCCGAGGAGCACCTCGACAACCCCACCGGCATCGCCGTCCACCTGATCCGGGCCCGCCGCGACGACGGCTACACGTGGAGCCGCGACGACGTCTCGGTCGACTCGCTGGCCGACGCCCTCGAGATGATCGACGCCTGGGACGACACCCGCGACTTCAACCTCATGTACTTCCACTGGCTGTGGGCACTGGGACAGGGCGAGACCGACATGACGTCGCTGCCGCAGCCGGTGCTGGACGCCATCTTCGAACGGTTCCTGGCCAACCGCTACCGCTACGACGACCCGCTCCCCGGCGGCCGCATCGACAACCTCTGGTACTGGTCGGAGAACCACCGGCTGATCGGCCTGGCCAATGAGCACCTCGCCGGCCAGGCCTTCCCCGAGGACATCTTCACCGTCACCCGGCTCACCGGCGCCGAGCACCGCGAGCGGGCGAAGCAGCCGCTGCTCGACTGGATCGACGAGCGATCCCGCTTCGGCTTCTTCGAGTGGCACAGCAACGTCTACATGCTCAAGAACATCAGCCCGCTGGTGATGCTGATCGAGCTGGCCGACGACCCCGAGATCGTGGCCGCGGCGACGATGGCCCTCGACCTGTGCCTGGCCGACGTGGCCGTCCACCTCCAGGCCGGCAGCTACACGGCCCCGCACGGGCGGACGTACAAGAAGGACAAGATGACCTCGCGCCACGAGGCCACCTTCGGTCCGGCCAAGCTCCTCTTCGCCGACACCTTCCTCGACTACCAGTCCACCACCGACACCGGCTCGACCTACCTCGCCGCCGCCCAGCGCTACCGGGTCCCACAGGCGCTGATCGACGTGGCCACGTCGGAGGAGACCAGCGTCGTGCGCGAGCGCCACGGGATCTACGTCGACGCCGGCGCGCCGGTCACCGACGAGGTCGAGGCGCCCTTCGGGTACGACTTCGAGGACCCGGCCAACATGCCCTTCTGGTGGTCGCTGGGCGCGGTGGGCATGTGGCAGACGACCCGGGTCAGCGTGGCCGAGGCCGAGGAGCACCAGCTCTGGGACACCGAGCTGTTCGCCGAGATCACGGCTCTGGCCGACATCAACGGGCGCGACCCCGAGCGCATCCGCGAGTGGGTCCACCAGCGCCGCGCCGTCGTGAACTTCGGCTTCCTGTCGGAGGCCAACACCTACGCCTGGCGTCACCCCAAGGTCTCGCTGGCCTCCGTCGTCGACCATCGCTTCGGCGAGATGCGCGACCAGGCCCACGCCTGGAAGGCCCAGATCAGCCCGGACGCCATGGTGTTCACCAACCACCCGGTGACCGACGTCGACCAGAGCACGGAGTGGCGCGACGACAGCGACCCCGGGTACTGGACCGGCGAGGCCTCGATGCCGCGGTCGGCCCAGCACGAGCGCACGGCCATCCACATCTACCAGCCGGCCTGGGACGAGAGCACCGACCCGCTGCTGTGGGCGGTGTTCGGGTACCAGCCCTACACCCACGCCTACTTCCCGCAGGACCGCTTCGACGACGTGGGCCAGCTCGGCGGGTGGACCTTCGGCGCCAAGGACGGCGGCTACATCGCCCTGTGGTCGTGGCGCGAGCCGACCTGGCGGGAGTACGACCCCGCGGTGGTGGCCACCGACGGCATGGTGCAGCCCTTCGACCTGGTGGCTCGCGGCGGACCCGACAACGTGTGGATCGTGGAGGTGGGCGCCGACGACGAGTACCCCACGCTCGACGCCTTCTTCGACGCCGTCTCCGCCTCCGAGCCGGTCATCGAGCGGACCGAGGAGGGGTTCACGGTGGACTGGCGCTCCCCGTCGGCCGGCCGGGTCACGTTCGGCTCGACCGCCCCCTTCACCGTGGCCGGCTCCGAAGTCGACCTGGCCGAGTTCCCCCGCCACGAGTCGCCCTGGGGCACCACCGACCGGCTCGACCCCACCTTCACCCTCGAGCCCGACGGCTCCCGCCTCGCCCTCGACTTCCAGTCCATGACGAGAGACCTGACCTGACCCCGCCGGTCGGGGGGAGCGGGCCGTGCCATCATCGGGGGTCCGCCGCCGAGCCGAGTCCAGGGGGACCGATGGCCGCCACCACCGTCGACACCGATGTGCTGCTGAAGGACCTGGCCGCCGTCGTCGGGGCCGAGCACCTCACCAGCGGGGAGGCCATCAGCGAGGACGACACCCACGACGAGGCCATCACGGCCACGTGGGTCACCCCGCTGGCCGTGGTGCGGCCGGGCACGACCGCCGAGGTGGTCGAGGTCCTGCGCCGCTGTGACGAGGCCCGCGTGCCGGTCACGGGCCGGGGCTCGGGCACCGGCCTGTCCGGCGCCGCCATCGGGGTCGAGGGGGGCGTGGTCGTGGCCTTCGACCGGATGCGGGCCATCCTCGAGATCGACACCGAGAACCACATGGCGGTGGTCCAGCCCGGCATCACGTTGGCCGAGCTGGACGAGGCGCTCACGCCCCACGGCCTCGTCTATCCCGTGTTCCCGGGCGAGAACAGCGCCAGCCTGGGTGGCAACGTCAACACCAACGCCGGTGGCATGCGGGCCGTGAAGTACGGCGTGACCCGCCACCACGTGCTCGGCCTGGAGGCGGTGCTGCCGTCGGGCGAGGTCCTGCGCACCGGCGGCAAGGTGGTGAAGGCCACCTCGGGCTACGACCTGACGCAGCTCATCATCGGCTCCGAGGGCACCCTCGCCCTGGTCACCGAGGTGACGCTGAAGCTCCACCCCCGCCTGCCCCACTCGGCCACCGTGCTGGCGCCCTTCGCCACGCTCGACGAGGTCACCCGCGTCGTCCCTGAGGTCGTGCGCAGCGGCGTCGGCCCCATGATCCTCGAGTACATCGACCTGAT
>DATHEV010000185.1:0-6583 GCA_035318405.1 Iamia sp. | reverse complement strand
AGGTAGAACTGCTCCTCGATGGCGAGGCTCCACGTGTGCTCGAGCCACGACGGCGTGAGCGTCTGCTCCCAGTAGCCGTTGCCGCGGAGGATGGCCTGCCAGTTGGCGACGTAGCCGAGCGTGGCCAGGCCGGCGTCGCGCAGGTCGCCCCGCGCCGCCGGGAGGACCCGCCAGCGGGCCACCAGGCCCACGACCACGAGCGTCACCACCAGGGCGGGCAGCAGCCGGCGTGCCCGGCGAGCCCAGAAGGGCCCGAGCCGGATGGTGCCGGTGGTGCGCCACTCGACGATGAGCAGCGACGTGATCAGGTAGCCGGACAGCGTGAAGAACAGGTCGACGCCGAGGTACCCGCCCCGGAGGTGCCCGGCGTGGAACCACAGCACGACGGCCACGGCGAGGCCCCGCAGCCCATCGAGCGCGGGGATGTGGCTCAGTCCGACCCGCCCCTCCCCATGGGCGTCCGCCTCCGTAGACATCGGCGCGGATGGTACTTGTCGTCCGCTGCCGGGCCCCAGGCCATGCCTCTCGTCGATGCGCTGGCGCCGGGCGGAAGGCCGGTGCGGCGCCGCTAGGTTGCCGAGCCATGGCCAAGCGCACCGCTCCCCCGCCCACCCGGGTGCTGTTCGTGCGTCACGGCAAGACGCCCACCACGGGGGCCGTGCTGCCCGGTCGGGCCCCTGGCCTGCACCTGGCCGACGAGGGGGTCCGCCAGGCCGAGGCGGCCGCCGCGCGCCTGGCCGGGCTGAAGAAGGTCGACGCCGTCTACGCCTCGCCGCTGGAGCGGACGCGGGAGACGGCCGCCCCGATCGGCAAGGCCCTCGGCCTGAGGGTGAAGGTCGACAAGGGGCTGCTCGAGGCCGACTTCGGCGAGTGGACCGGCGCCGAGCTGGCCGCGCTCCGCAAGCTCCGGGAGTGGAAGGCGGTGCAGGGCCATCCCAGCGGCTTCCGCTTCCCCGGGGGCGAGTCGTTCGCCGAGATGCAGGCCCGCATCGTCGGGGCCACCCGCCGGCTCGTCGCCGCCCACCAGGGCGGCACCATCGTCCTCGTCAGCCACGCCGATCCCATCAAGGCCGTCCTCAACGAGGCCCTCGGCGCCCACCTCGACCAGTTCCAGCGCATCGTGGTGTCGCCCTGCTCGATCTCGGCGGTGGCCTACGGCGACCTGGGCACGGTCGTGCTGGCCGTGAACACCACCGCCGGCGACCTGACCGGGCTGGTGCCGTCGTGAGCCACCCGAGCCGATCCGGAGGGCGCGCCCATGGCTGAGAGCCACGACTTCGAGGCCGTCGACCGCTTCACGGCCGGGACCCTGGGCGAGCCCGGCGCCCGCATCTTCCTGTTCCAGGCCCAGGCCGGGCCGCTCGTGGTCACCGTGAAGTGCGAGAAGCAGCAGGTCGCGGCGCTGGCCGAGTACCTCCAGGGCGTCCTGGCCGACCTGCCCGCGGTCGAGGGCGGCGTCGAGGCGGCGGTCGATCTGGCCCTCGCCCCGCCCTACGAGCCCGACTGGGTCGCGGGGACGCTGTCGGTGGCCTACGACGACGTGGCCGATCGCATCGTGATCCTGGTCGAGGAGGTGGGCGAGGTCGACGAGGAGGACCTGGTCGACGACGACCGGGCCAGCCTCCGGGTCCGTCTGACGCGGGCGCAGGTGACGGCCCTGGTCGACCACGCCGTCGAGCTGGTCGAGGGCGGTCGCCCGCCGTGCCCCGTGTGCGGGCACCCCATGGGCCCCGACCACGCCTGCCCCCGGACCAACGGCCACGGCCCACCGCGCTGAGCGCAGTGGACTCCTCGGAGCGCCTGGCGCCGCCGCCCGAGCCCCTCGACCGGCTCCGGCGCGCCCCGTTGGAGCTCCTCGGGCGCATCGTCGACAGCAGCAACGGCACCTTCCTCGTCTCTGTCGGCGAGCTGGGTGACGAGCCCCGCCCGGCCACCGACGGCGACCCCGACCCCATGGCGGACATGGCCGCCGAGGTGTGCGTCGACGACGAGCCCGGGACCGACGACGACGAGGGCTGGATCGACGCCGATCCCGACGAGGACTCCGACACCGGATCGCTGCCCTCAGGCCTGAAGGGCGTCTACAAGCCGCTGGCGGGTGAGCGGCCGCTGTGGGACTTCCCCGAGGGCCTGTTCCGGCGGGAGATCGCGGCCTACGAGCTGAGCGTGGCCCTGGGCTGGGACCTGATCCCGGCCACGGTCGAGCGCGACGACGCCCTCGGTGTGGGGTCGCTCCAGCGCTTCGTCGAGGCCGACTTCTCCCGCCACTACTTCGTGCTGCGCGACGAGGGCCGCCACGACGACCAGCTCCTGCGCATGGGCGTGTTCGACCTCCTGGTCAACAACACCGACCGCAAGGGTGGGCACGTGCTGATCGACGCCGACGAGCACATCTGGGGCATCGACAACGGCCTGTGCTTCTCGACCGAGGCCCGGCTCCGCACCGTCATCTGGGACTTCGCCGGCGAGCCCATCCCCGACGACCTGATGGACGCCGTCGCCACCCTCCTCGACCGCGGCCTGCCGCCGGTCCTCTGCGACCTCCTCCTCGACGAGGAGGCCGAGCAGCTGCTCCGCCGCTGCCGCGTGGTCCGCTCCGCCCGCCAGATGCCCCACGACCCCACCGGCCGCGCCATCCCCTGGCCTCTCGTCTGACTCTCGTCAGAAGCCTCGCTTCGCTCGTTTCTTCCTCGAACTGATCGTGCCTCGCTGCGCTCGGCGCTGAAGGTCCTCCCAGAGCCGGAGGCCTCGTTCCTCGGCCCCACGGCTCTTCGTGTGGGGCTGCGCCCCACGCCCCCAGCGGCTGCGCCGGGTCGGTGCCGTCTCGCGACGGTCACGTCGCATCGCCTGTGCGTCCACTGCGGGGGCGCCCGCGCTGGTCCCGCGAACGAGTGGCCCAGGCCTCAGCCGGCGTCGATGACGGCGGTGGAGGCGGGTGGGACCTCGACCTGGCGGAGCTGGGGGGCGAGCCAGCGCGACGCGATCAGGGCGCCGCCGTGCTCGAAGTGCAGGCCGTCCTCGCGGAGGCGCACGCCGTCGATGTTCATCTTGCAGTCGTCGTCGGGGCAGACCCATTCGGCGAGGTCGATGGCCTGGGCCACGGGGCTGTCCTCGGCCACCTCCTTGGTGACGTCGTTGGCGCACCGCTGGCGCGCTTCGACGTTCTCGACGTCCTCGACGGGGAGGTTCGTCGGCGGCCCTGTGACCAGGTTGACCGTGGCGCCCGTGCTGGAGAGCACGTCGATGGCCTCGGTGAGGCGCTGGCGCCAGCGCTCGTCGTACGGAGGGGTGCAGGGCCAGGCGTCCTGGCCGTCGATCGTCGTGGGCCTCATCCCGACGGGCGCACCGAACAGCGCCATCACCACGTCGGGCTGGTACTCGGCCACCAGGTCGGACCAGTCCTCGGAGCAGTCCGTGGCGGGCGCGAAGCCGGGAGCCGGCACGGTGCCAGGGTCGAGCATCACTGAGCACCCGATGATGGCGCCGTCGACCGTGGTCAGGCCGAGGACCTTCTCCTGGTGGACGAGGCCGTTCTCGGCGAGGGAGAAGGCCACCGAGTCCCCGACCACCAGCACGACGGGGTCGATCAGCTCCTCGACGCGGGCCTCCGGCGAGGTGGCCTCGTCCGGCGTCGGGGTGGTGACGACGACCCGCTCGGCGGCCGTCCGGGGCCCGAGGTCGGGCCGGGTCGCGTCCTGCTCGTCCATCGAGACGTCGACCGCGCCGATCGACCCGAACAGCAGGGCCAGGACGGCCGCCGCGATCCCCACCGGCGCCAGCCGCACCGTCGGCCAGCGCCAGCGGTGGCGGAGGATGGGCTGCTCGACGAGGTCGTGGCTGGCCACGGCGACGAGCAGCGAGAGTCCGACGCGGGCCGCGGTCAGCCCCCACCGACCCAGGTTCAGATCGGCCTCGCCGAGGAGGCGGTAGATCGGCCAGTGGTACAGGTACAGGCCGTAGCTGATGGAGCCCAGCGCCCGCAGCGGCCGGAGGGCGAGCAGGCGCGCGACGAGGCTCGGTCCCGGGGTGCTGATGTCGACGATGACGACGAGAGCCGCCAGCCCGCAGGCCAGCAGGCCACCCCGGTAGAGCAGCGACGCGGTGCCGTCGAGGAAGATCCACGCACCGGCGAGGAGGGCGAGGGCCGCCACCGCCCCGCCGGCGAGCACGGTGCGCGCCGTCCCCCGCACGGGCACGACCGAGCCCGTCGCCCGCTGGAAGCAGGCCGCGGCGGCACCGAGGAGGATGGCCGCGATCCGGGTGTCGGTGCCGAGGTAGAGCCGCTCGACCGAGGCCCCGGCCAGCGACGCCACGATCATCCCGCCGGCCGAGAGCACGGCGCCGGCGAGGGCGACCGTGCCCAGCAGCCGGACCCGCCGCTCCCGCGAGCGGATGGACGCCCCGCCCCGAGCACCCACCCGGAGCCCCACCAGCACGGCCACCGCGACCAGGGGCCAGGCCAGGTAGAACTGCTCCTCGATGGCGAGGCTCCACGTGTGCTCGAGCCACGACGGCGTGAGCGTCTGGTCCCAGTACCCGCCGCCCCGGAGGGCGTTCCAGTTGGCGACGTAGCCGAGGGTCGCCAGGCCGGCGTCGCGCAGGTCGCCCCGCGCCGCCGGGATGATGCGCCAGCGGGCGGCCACGCCCACCGCCACGAGCATCACCAGCAGGGCCGGCAGCAGACGCCGCACCCGGCGGGCCCAGAAGGGACCGAGCCGGATGGTGCCCGTGGTGCGCCACTCGACGACGAGCAGCGACGTGATCAGGTAGCCCGAGAGCGTGAAGAAGAGGTCGACGCCGAGGTAGCCGCCCTCGAGGTGGCCGGCGTGGAACCACAGCACGACGGCCACGGCGAGGCCCCGCAGCCCATCGAGCGCGGGGATGTGGCTCAGACCCACCCGCCCCTCGTCGGCGGCGTCCGCCTCCGCTGACATCGCCAGAGATGGTACCTGTCGCTGGCTGCCCGCCCCAGCCGACGGCGGGCACCGGGCGAACCCGGGGCCGGGCTCAGCTGACGTCGAAGATGGGCCAGGTGTTGGCCTTGGCCACCTTGCGCAGGGCACGGTCGGGGTTGACGGCGACGGGGTGGGCACAGGCGGCGAGGAGCGGGAGGTCCGAGATCGAGTCGGCGTAGGCCCACGCCTGGGCCAGGTCGACCGAGCCGAGGGCCTGGCGGAGACGGGCCAGCTTGCCGGGGCCGTAGCAGAAGGCGCCGTCGAGAGCGCCGGTGAAGCGGCCGTCCACCACCTCGGCGCAGGTGCCCACGGCCCGATGGAGCCCCAGCCGGGCGCAGATGACCTCGACCAGCTCCTGCGGGCTGGCCGACAGGATCACGCAGAAGTGGCCGGCGTCGAGGTGGCGGTCGAGCAGGGCCCGCGTCGCCGGCACGGGCAGGGTCGCCAGCTCCCGGCCCACCCGGTGGACCAGCGGCACCAGACGCTGCCGCTCGATCCCGGCGATGACCCCGAGCCCCTCACGGCAGAGGCGGGCCACGGTGGCGTCGGAGGCACCCCGGCGGGTGAACCGGATCTGCTCGGCCGCGGCCCGAGCCAGGCGCCGCCGGCTCACGAGGCCCTCGGCGGCCAGCGCTCGGCCGAGGGCCTCCAGGCTCGAGCCCGGCAGCAGCGTGCGGTCCAGGTCGAACAGCGCGATCGGGGTGGCGGGGACGGCCTCGTCCCTGCTCGCGGGAGCGGCGATGCCCAGGGAGACACCCAGCGGGCCGGTCATGGCTCAGACGACGGCGAGCGTGCGCCGGGCCCCGGTGCGACCGGCCTCGTCGGCGGCGCGGGCCACGGTGACGGGCGCCCGGGCCAGCTCGACGAGGGGGCCGGCCCACTCGGTGACCAGGCCGTCGGCCACGTCGAAGGTGCGCAGGGCGGTGGCATCGACGACGTCGAGCAGCTCGGTGCCGGCCACCTCCAGGGCGCCGACGCCCTCGGCGGCCAGGCCGACGCCGGTCATGAGGGTCCGGCTGCTGAGGCCGGTGTCGTCGATCTCGCTCGGGACGGGGGTCTCGGTGACGGCCATGACGGCCTCCTCGGTGTGGAGATGCCGCGAACGGTACGGACCCCACCTGACACCGGGACGGCTCCCGCCCCTCCCCCACGTGAAGCCCGGCCGAACTCGGCGTCAGGGGACGAAGGCCACCTCGGCGAAGGGGACGGTGCCGCCGCGCTCGCGGCCCACGGCCAGGAGGGTGATCGGACCGTCGGGCCGGTTCATCGGCGCCGGCCCCAGGGCGTGCGTCGTGCCGGCTGCGACCGCCGAGCCGGGGTCGAGGGTGCTGAGGTACTCGACCAGGCTCTGCCACTGCACGAGCGACAGCGAGCCGGGTTGGGGTGCGAGCCCCACGGCCCAGTCGCCGGTGATCGTGGACCTGACCTCGCCGGTCGCCCAGCCGTCGGTGATCCTGACGCCGGTCAGGTCGATGCCGTCGTCGAGGGCGGCGACCACCGACCAGTGCCCGTCGTCGCGGCGCAGGACGATCGTCCCCTGCCCCATCCCCAGCGCCCCCTCGTCGACATCGACGCGATCCCACCGGGCGAGGGCGACGTCCGGGTCGGCCGTCTCGACCGGGGTCATG
>DATHEV010000184.1:0-8042 GCA_035318405.1 Iamia sp. | reverse complement strand
GCGCTGGGCCCCGTCGCCCCGGCCGAGGGCCCACGTCCGGGCCAGGTGGTTCCAGCCGCAGGCGGGGCAGACCTCGACGACGTAGCAGGTGAACGAGCCGGCCCGCCGGGCGAAGGCCTGGAGCTCGGAGCGCTTGGTGATGCAGCGCCCGAAGGCCGGCAGGCGGGGCCCGAACACGTAGCTGACGAGGTGGAGCTTCTCCTCCTCGCAGATCGGGCAGTCGGTCCCGGTCTTGTCGCCGACCTCCCGCGCCGCCCGCATCAGCTCGGGATGGGCGTCGCACACGTCGGTGCGGGCCAGGCGGCCGCGCTTGTGCTCGGCGATCAGGTGGCGTCGGGCCAGGCGGTAGTCGATCTGACCGCCGCCGGGGCCCGACCCGCGCATCTGGTCCGGGCGGAAGGGCACCCGACGAGGCTACCGATTCCGGGACGGCACCGACGCCCGCGGGACGGTGATCGAGGGTCCCGGGTGGGTCCCGAGGCCAGGGGCCGGTGATAGTTTGCCCCGGCGGGCGGGGGGGTCTCGGCCGCGAGGGCCGTCCGGGCGGACGCTCCGGATCGGAGACACGCGTGGACACACGTCGGAGGGGCCGTCCGGCCCTGGCACGCCTGGGCGCGGTCCTCGCGCTCATCGCTCTGCCGCTGGTGGGCATCGGACCGGCCGCGCCGGCCGGCGCGGCCGTGGACCCCACTCTCCGGGTGGCCAAGGTCCTCGGCGCCGAACGGGTCGCCGACACCGACCAGTTCACCGTCTTCGCCGAGGACGCCGCCGACCTGCGGCTGGCCGAGTCGACCACCACCGGCACCGGGATGGACGTCGACGGCGGCACCGGCGACACCGGGGTCGTGACGGTGGCCACCGGTGCCGCCTACGAGATCGGTGAGGAGGCGGCCGGCACCACCGTCCTGGCCGACTACACCGCCACCGTCGAGTGCACCGACGCCAACGGCGTCATGGACGACCTGCCCGACGGTGCGGAGGTGCCGGTCACCATCACCCCGGAGGAGGGCGCCGCCGTCTTCTGCCTCATCGCCAACGCGCCCGTCGCCCCGGAACCGCCCACCCTCGAGGTGGTCAAGGCGCTCAGCGGGCCCCGCGCCGCGGACACCGACCAGTTCACGGTCGGCATCGCCGCCGTGTCCGCCCGACCGGCCCGCAAGGTCGTGGCCCCGGCTCTGCCCGCTGCCGTCGCCCCCGGCCCCGTCGGACCGATCGTCTCGGACCCGACCAACGCCACCACCACCGGCACCGGGTCAGCTGTCGACGCCGGCAGCGGCACCACCGGCACCTACGTCGGCTTCGCCGGCGTTCCCTACGAGATCGGCGAGTCCGCCTCGGGCACCACCGACCTCGACGGCTACGACGCCACCATCGACTGCGTCGACGCCGCCGGGCTCCAGCCCGACCTCCCCGATGACGAGGCCTACACCGGACCGCTGATGATCGAGCTCGTCGACGCCGCCGAGGTCACCTGCACCATCACCAACACCGCCATCGTGGTCCCGCCCGCCGCGCCCACCCTCACCGTCACCAAGGCCTACGGCTCCGATCGGGTGGACGACACCGACCAGTTCAACGTCTCGATCGCCCGCAACAGCATCATCGTCGCCGACGGGACCACGACGGGCGCGGGCTCCACCGTCGACCCGGGCACCGGCACGACGGGCGCCTTCACGGCGACGGCGGGCACGACCTACGAGGTCATGGAGCTGGCCCTGGGCACCGCCGACTCGGCCGACTACGACGCCACCATCGACTGCGTCGACGCCGCCGGGCTCCAGACCGGGCTCCCCGACGACGCGCCGATGGACACCGGGGGCAGCGTCAGCATCACGCCGGTCGGCGGCGCCGTGATCACGTGCACGATCACCAACACGGTCCCGGCGGCAGCGGATCCGACCATCACCGTCGTCAAGACGATGAACGGCCCCCGGATCGACGACACCGACCAGTTCACGGTGCAGGTCTCCGACACTGGCGTGCCGGTCGCCTCCAGCACCACCACCGGCACCGGTGAGGACATCGACGCCGGCACCGGGGTCGCCGGCCCCGTCGCCGTCGCCGCCGGCACCGAGGTCGAGGTGGAGGAGGTCGCCGCCGGGACCACCGACCTGAACCGGTACCGGTCCCGGCTCACCTGCGACGACGCCAACGACGTCCAGCAGGACCTTCCTGAGGACGTCGGGGTGGGCGAGGGGCTGTCCGAGGCCATCACCGTGGAGGCCGGCGCCGCCATCACGTGCACCATCACCAACACGGCGCGGAGCGCGACCATCCAGGTCGAGAAGGCGCTCGCCGGCGACCGGGTCACCGCCGGCGACCAGTTCACGGTCGGCATCGCCGACGGGACGACCCCCGTCGCCGTCGGCCCCAACAGGACCACCTCCGGCACCGGCGCCACCGTCGACCCCGACACGGGCATCACCGGCCTCGTCTCGGTCGGGACCGACACCGCCTACCGCGTCTTCGAGGTGGGGGCGGGCACCACCGACCTGGGTCAGTACGACGCCACCATCAGCTGCTTCGACGCCGACGGCTACCAGTCGGGCCTGCCGGTCGGGGCCGCTCTCGGCGAGTCGTTCACCTTCACACCGGTGGCGGGCGCCGCCATCTACTGCACCATCACCAACACGGCCGCCGCCCCGCTCGGCCCGCCGACCATCGAGGTCACCAAGGTCCTCAGCGACGAGCGGGTCGCCGACACCGACCAGTTCACCGTCATCATCACCGGGGACCTCGCCTCGGTGGCCACCGGGACGACGACCGGCACCGGCTCGACCGTCGACGCCGGCACCGGGACCACCGGCGTCTACGTCGCCGACGCGGGCATCGCCTACGGCGTGCTCGAGGCCGAGGCGGGCACCACCGAGCTGGACGACTACGAGGCCACCATCGACTGCGAGGACGCCAACGGCCTCCAGGCCGGCCTGCCCGACGACGAGCCCTACACCGGGATGGTCATCCTCGTGCCCACCGCCGGGGCGGCCATCAGCTGCACCATCACCAACGACGCCATCGACACGAGCACCATCGAGCTCGACAAGGCGCTGGCCACCTACCGGTCGCAGCTCGACGACGAGTTCACGGTGGAGGTCACCGAGGACGGCACCGTCGTCAACGACACCAGCGCCAGCACCACGGCCGGGGTCGGCGCCGACATCACCGCGGGCACGGGCACCACGGGGCCGTTCGCCGCCACCCCCGGCCAGACGTACGCGCTGGGCGAGGTCGGCGTCGCCGCCACCGACCTGGCCGACTACACGGCCACCATCGACTGCGTCGACGCCAACGGTCTCCAGACCGGGCTGCCCGACGACGCTCCCTACACCCAGCCCGTGGCGATCACCCCCGTCGCCGACGCCGCCATCAGCTGCACGATCACCAACACCTCGGCCACGGCCGACATCCTGGTGTCGAAGCAGCTCGCCGGGCCCCGCCACGACGACTCCGACCAGTTCACCGTGCGGCTCCTCGACGGCGCCACGGTGGTCCGCTCGTCCACGACGGGGGGCATCGGTTCCGACGTCACCATCGGGACGGGGAACACCGGCTTCGCCGACGTCCCCGCCGGGACGACCTACACGATCGACGAGCTGGCCGTCGGGACGACAGACCTGAGCGACTACGCGACGACGATCGGCTGCGTCGACTCCGCAGGGGTGACCGACCCGGACGACCTGCCCGACGGTCAGGACCTCACCCAGGTCGCGGCGATCACCCCGGCGCCCGGTGCCCTGATCATCTGCAACGTCTTCAACACGCCCCGACCCCGGATCCGGGTGCTCAAGTCCCTCGGCACCCTGCGCGACCAGCCGTCGGACCAGTTCAGGGTGGTGGTGGTCACCCAGGACCTGACGGTCGTCGCCGACTCCACGACCTCGGGCACGGGCGACACCGTCGACCCGGGCACCGGCGACACCGGCGCCTACGGGGCGACCGCCGGCGTCACCTACGAGGTGGGCGAGCTCGCGGCCGGGACCACCGACCTCCTCCGCTACGAGGCCCTCATCACCTGCCTCGACGCCAACGGCGTCCAGCCCGACCTGCCGGCGACCGTGCCGTACGTCGGACCGGTCGCCATCACCCCGGTGGCCGGGGCCGACATCGTCTGCTCGATCGTGAACCGGGCGGCGCCGACGATCGAGGTCCGGGCCGGCTTCGCCAACGATCGGGCTCAGCCCGGCGACCAGGTGACCGTCGGGATCAGCGGTCCCGGTGACCCCGTGGCCCGCATCGCCCCCGGCCCCGAGGGGCCCGTCGTCTCGGACCCGACGCACGCCACGACGTCGGGCACGGGCTCCACGGTCGATCCCGGCACGGGAACCACCGGGCCCTTCGTCGCCCGCGCCGATGCGACCTACGGCATCGGCGAGACCGGGGCGGGAACCACCGACCTGGACGACTACACCGCCACCCTCACCTGCGTCGACGCCGCCGGCCTCCAGACCGACCTGCCGACCGACGAGCCCCTGTCGGGCACGATCGAGATCACCCCGGTGACCGCGGCTCGCATCACCTGCACGATCACCAACCGGGCGTCGACCGCCGTGGTGGAGAACGCCTCCATCACCAAGGAGATCGTGGGCTCGCCGACACGGGTCGGGACGGACGGCTACGACGTCGCCTATCGCCTGACGGTCGAGAACGTCGGCACGGTCGCCACGTCCTACGACCTCGAGGACGAGCTCCTGTTCGGGGCCGGCGTCACCATCACCTCGGCCACGGTGGCCAACACCACCCCGGGCGACATCGCCGTCGCCGCCGACTGGGACGGGCGCACGCAGCCTCTGATCGTGGCGGCCCAGTCGCTCGACATCGGCGCCATCCACGTCTACGACGTGACGGTGCGGATCGTCGTCGACTCGTCGGCCACGACGACATCGCTCGACTGCCAGATCGATCCCGGCGAGACCGGGACCGGTGTCACCAACTCCTCCACGCTCGGAGCCGCCACCTCCGAGGCCGAGGCCGAGGTCGCGGTGTGCGCCGCCGTCGAGGGGCGCGACATCGTCGTCCCGACCGTCGTCGACCCGGTCATCCCCTTCACGCCGGGCGGACCGACCGCCGGCCCGCTGGCCCGCACCGGTGCCGCCCTGACCACGCTGATGGCCGTGGGCCTCGCCCTCGTCGCCCTCGGTGCGGTCCTCGTCGGGGGGCGGCGACGTCCGCACCGGCGGTCCACCGACCCGAGGCGGCGCGACCGGATCTCCTCGCTCCTCGACCACACGCCGTAGCCACATCGGGCCGCCTCCGGCGCCGTCGAGGTCATCCGCGGCGTCCGGGCCCGGCCCGACGAGACTCGGACCATGTCCGACCCCTCCCCCGGAACCCCCGCCCGGGCCTGGTCGCGTCCCACCGCGGCCGCCCCCGACGGCCAGACCCAGCCCACCGACGTCGCTACCTACGGGCCCGGGCTCCCCTCCGAGGCCGAGCTCCGGCTGCTCGGCAACCTGGAGGGCAAGCGGGTCCTCGATCTCGGGTGCGGCGCCGGCCACGCCGCCGTCGCCTTCGCCCGGGCCGGGGCCAAGGTCATCGCCGTCGATCCCTCGGCCGAGCAGCTCGACATCGCCCGCGACACCGCCGACCGGGCCGGCGTCAAGATCGAGCTCCAGCAGGCCGGTCCGGCCGAGCTGGCCTTCGTCCGCGGCGACGGCATCGACCTGGCCTGGTCGGCCTACGCCCTGGCCGAGGTGCCCGACCTGGACCGGGTGTTCCGCCAGGTCCACCGGGTCCTCCGCCAGGAGGCCCCGCTGGTGTTCACCCTGCCGCACCCCGCCTTCACCATGTTCGTGGCCGGCCCCCAGGGGCTCCTCGGGTCCCAGGGGGCGCCGCCCACCCCCCGGCGGACGTACCACGACGACACGCCCTACACCGTCGACCGGGGCGGCGACCGGGTCACCGACACGCCCCGCACCATCTCGACCGTCTTCACCGCCCTGGCCCGCACCAACTTCCGGGTCGACCACATCCTCGAGCCCCCCGCCCGCCGCGACGGCGTGGCCGACTCCGCCTGGGTCGAGGCCATGGCCTGGGTCCCGCCCACCCTGATCCTCCGCGCCCGCAAGCAGGGCATCTGATCCTCATGGGCGAGGAGGTCGTGCGGGGCCCCGCGGTCCACTCGAAGGCCGAGGAGGCCCGCCGCGCCCTCCACGCCGCCCGCCGGCGTCGCCCCTCGACCCCCGTGCCGGCACCGGCGACCGCACCTCCCCCCGGGCCCGAGCCCGTTGAGTCGGACCGTCCGCCTCCCGAGCACGAGGAGCACGAGGCCGTCGCACCGGACGCCGAGGACCCGCGCATCGCCGCTCTGGTCGCCGAGAACCGCGAGCTGCGGGCCGAGATCGACGACCTGCGCCGCGCGCTGCGCCGCCTCGCCGACGACGTCCGCCGCGCCCTCGGCGACTGACCGCCGCCGGGCCTACAGGGTCGGGGGGAGCATGGCTTCGACGAGGGCGGGGCCGGGGATGGCGAGGGCGCGCTCGAGGGCGGCGGTGAAGCCCTCGGCGTCGGTGGCCCGCTCGGCCGGGACGCCCAGGCCCTGGGCCACGGCGCAGAAGTCGGTGACCGGGTTGGTGAGATCGAGCATCGACAGCGCCATCGGGCCGGGCTCGCCCGCGCCGACCCGGGCCAGCTCCATGTTGAGGATGGCGTAGCTCTGGTTGTTGAGGATGATCGTGGTGACGTCGAGGCCCTCGCGGGCCTGGGTCCACAGCGACTGGATCGTGTAGAGCGCCGAGCCGTCGGCCTGGAGGTTCACGACCTTGCGGTCGCCGGCGGCGACGGCCGCGCCCGTGGCCAGCGGCATGCCCTGGCCGATGGCGCCGCCGGTGAGGGTCAGCCAGTCGTGGGGCGGGCAGCCGGCGGTGGACCCCGACACGAACAGGCCGGCGGTGTTGCCCTCGTCGGAGACGATGGCGCCCTCGGGCAGGAGGTGGCCCAGGGCCTCGGCCATGGTCTGGGCCGTGAGGTCGCCGGTGGGGGCGTCGGGGCGGCCGGCGGCCTGGAGCGGCACCTCGGCCGGTGCCCCGAGCTCGTCGGCCAGGGCGGTGAGGGCGGCGACGGGGTCGATGTCGCCCTCGGCGATGTGGTGGACCTGGCAGCCGTCGGGCACCAGGACGCTGGCCTTGTCCGGGTAGGCGAAGAAGGACACCGGCTCCTTGCAGTCGACGACCACGAGGTGGCGGAGCCCGGCCATCTGCATCTCGGCGAACTCGGACAGGTAGCCCAGCCGCTCGACGGCGGGCACGCCGGCCCCGCGCAGCAGGCGGGGCGGGAACGTCTCGCACAGCAGCTTGGCCCCACTGCCGGCGGCCACGCGCGCCGCCGCAACCAGGCCGTCCTCGCCGCGGACCACGCGCCCGCCGACCAGCAGGGCCGCCGGCTGGCCGTCGCCGAGGGCGGCGGCCACGGCCTCGATGCGGTGGGCCTGCGGAGGGCCGGCCGCGGCGGGGGCGGTGGGCTCGGCCGGGCCCCGGGCGTCGGACCAGGAGACGTCGGCCGGGAGGATCAGGGTGGCGATCTGGCCCGGGCCCTCCATCGACGCCCGCACCGCATCGGCGGCGTCGAGGGCCACGGCCTCGCTGGAGGTCGACGTGCGGACCCAGCCCGACACGGCCCGGGCGATGGCCTCGATGTCGCTCTCGAGGGGGGCGTCGAGGTGCTTGTGGGGCAGGGCGTGGTCGCCCACGATGTTCACCAGCGGGGTGTGGGCCCGGCGGGCGTTGTGGAGGTTGGCCCAGCCGTTGGCCAGCCCGGGGCCGAGGTGGAGGAGCGTGGCCGCGGGCCGACCGGCGATGCGGGCGTAGCCGTCGGCGGCGCCGGTGACGACGCCCTCGAAGAGGCCGAGGATGCCCCGCATCTCGGGGACGTCGTCGAGGGCGGCCACGAAGTGCATCTCCGAGGTGCCGGGGTTGGTGAAGCAGACGTCGACGCCGCAGTTCACGAGCGTGCGGATGAGGGACTGCGCGCCGTTCATGGCGTTCTCCTGGGTGGTGGTGTCGTCGCGGCCGTGGCTCAGGACGTCTCGACGTCGAGCAAGGTGCCGG
>DATHEV010000183.1:0-2830 GCA_035318405.1 Iamia sp. | reverse complement strand
GAACACCAGGTCGGGGACCTCGACGTCCTGCTCGATGGTCTCGACCTCGGCCCCCGCCTCCTTCAGGGCGGCGACCAGCCCGTCCCACTGTGCCCGGGCCCTCTCGCCGTCGACGGACACCTCGGAGTGCATCCACGGGTTGATCTCGTAGAGGACGCCGAAGTGCGTCGGCGGGCAGACGAGGAACCGCCGCCCCCAGGTCAGGTCGCCGGCGGGCATCTCGTCAGGCCCCCAGCTCGTCGGCCAGCTGGCCGAGGAAGGGGCCGACGTCGGTGACGATGCCGTGGGCCTGGTGGCTGCCCCGGTCGCTGAGCTTGGTGACCACCGACGGGTTGATGTCGATGCAGTAGGTGGCGACCGAGGCGGGGAGGACGTTGCCGGTGGCGATGGCGTGCAGCGTCGAGGCCAGCATCAGGGCCACGCCCACACCGGCCACCTCGTCGCGCATGCGGTCGGCCACGGCGACGACGTCGGTCATGGTGTCGGGCAGGGGGCCGTCGTCGCGGACCGAGCCACCCAGGATGAAGGGCACCCCCTCGGTCACGCAGGCGTGCATCACCCCGTCCGTGATGTAGCCGGCCTCGACGGCGGCGGCGATCGACCCGTGCCGGCGGATCTCGTTGATGACCCGCAGGTGGTTGCTGTGGCCCCCCTCGGTGCCGCCGCCCGAGGTGACATCGATGCCCAGCGAGGTGCCCATCACGTTGGACTCGATGTCGTGGGTGGCGAAGCCGTTCCCGGCGAAGAGGCGCTGGATCCAGCCGGCGCGCACCATCCGGGCGATGGCGGGACCGCCACCGGTGTGGATCACGACCGGGCCGCACACGGCGAGGACGTCGACCCCGTCCTCCCGCGCCTGGCGGAGCCGCTCGGCCAGGGCCCGGAGCTGGGTGGCCTTGGGCTTCTCGGTCGAGATGTCGGAGTCCATGAACTCGAACCCGCCCAGGCCCCGCACCCGCTCGGGGGCGATCACCCGGACCCCACTGCTGCCGACGACGACGGCGTCGCCCTCGACCAGCCGGTGGAGGGGCGTGGTGACCACCGTCGGGCCGGCGTCCGTGGTCCGCACGACCAGCGTGCAGTCCATCTCGGCCCGGTCGGCCGGGAGCCAGTGGCCGTCGAGGCGGACCTCGGTGGCCAGGTTGGTGGTGGCGGTGAAGTCGGCGGGCGCCACCCCGTCGGCCGGCGCCGGTGCCGTCTCGGCCACCCCGCTGTCGACCGGGTTGGCCCCCTGGACCTGGAGCTGCTCGGCCAGCACGGCCAGCGTCGCCTCGTCGGGAGCGTCGACCTCGATCACGGCCCGGCTGGGGTCCGTGGGCGTGCGGCCGATCACCACGTCGAGCAGGCGGTAGTCGCTCCCCGACTCGAGCACCAGGTCGAGGACCTTGGGCAGGATCAGCGAGTCGACGATGTGGCCCTCGAGGGCGAAGGTCTCGGTAGCTGCCATTGCTCGTGAGTCTGCCGCGCATCGCTTCGTGGCGCGGACAGTGCCGGAAGTAGGTTGCCGGGCCATGGGTCAGCCGATCGTCGTCATCGAGAAGCCCTCGATCGCCAACCCCGGCATGGTGCGCTTCGAGACCAACCGGGCCATCACGGGCATGGGCCACGAGGTGTACCCGGCCGGGACCGAGGTGCGCGGGGACCGTCCGCCCGACGAGATCGCCCGGCGCCTCCTGGCCCACGGCGGGATCGAGGGGATCCACATCAACGGCAGCGTGGTCACCGTCGATCTGGAGAAGGGCGCCCGCACCGACGGGATGCGCGAGATCATCGAGTCGCTCTTCATCCACTACCCGCCGACCGTCGACGATCCGGACGCCGCCGTGGCCGACGCCGACGCCCCCGAGACCGAGGGCGAGCTGGTCGAGCAGGAGTCCGCCGCCCCCGCCGACGAGGCCCCCGCTCCCGAGCACACCGAGCCCGTCCCGGCCCCCGAGGCCGCGGCCGAGGAGATCGCCGCGGCCACCCCGGACCGGGTCGAGGCTCCGGCGGCGACGAGCTCGAGCGATGCGGCCGAGCCGGACGAGGAGACCGAGTCCGACGTCGAGCAGGCCGAGGGCGACGCCCCGACCAAGGACCAGGTGGCGCTGGGCGCCACCCCCTCCGACCCCCCGGCCGACGACCCCACCACGACCGAGGTCGACGCCTCCGCCGACACCGAGGTCGCCGACGCCGAGGTGGCCCCGTCCGACGCCTCCGCCGATGCCGAGGTCGCCACGGCCGACGACGCCGCGGCCGAGGTCGACACCGAGGGCACGCCCACCGATGAGGCGGGCGACGAGGGCACGAGCACGAGCTGACAGCTTCACCTTCGGGGGTGTGCCCCCGACGAGGTTGCGTCAAACGAACAGGTGTTCGACACTGGGGGGGTGGAGCTCGGTCCGGTGTCGGTGGCCAGCGGTGACCCGCGCCTCGAGCTGATGGGGCAGCGGGCCCGGCCCACCACGCTGGCCGCCGAGCGGTCGCTCCCGGTCCTGCCCGCCCTGGCCCCCCTGCTGCCCGGCGGGCACCTGGTCCGGGGCACCACCGTGGGCGTCGCCGGCGTGGGCGCCACCTCGCTGGCGCTGGGGCTGGTGGCGGGGGCCTCGGCCGAGGGGTCGTGGACGGTGGCCGTCGGCCTGGGTGACCTGGGCCTGGTGGCGGCGGCCGAGGCCGGGATCGACCTGGCCCGGCTGGTGCTGGTGGCGGCCCCGCCCCCGGACCGGTGGGGGACGGTGGTGGCCGCCCTGGTCGAGACGGTCGAGCTGGTGCTGGTCCGCCCCACGACCCGGGTCGGCGACGCCGACGACCGCCGACTGGCTGCCCACCTCCGCACCCGGGGCGGGGTGCT
>DATHEV010000182.1:0-3488 GCA_035318405.1 Iamia sp. | reverse complement strand
CGTCAGGAGGAGCGGCCGGGCTCGTCGCCCCCGAAGCCGTCGGGCGCGCCGCCGGGCGTGCCATCGGGGTCGCTGTCGGCGTCCGCCTCGGCCTGCGAGGCGTCGAGGATCTCGTCGAGCTCCATGGGCGACATGGCCAGGTCGAGGGCGGCCCAGATGGTCCGGGCGAAGGGATAGAAGAGCACGGGCACCACGACGGCGATCACCGTGCCGGCCACGAGGAACGGCACCGCCGAGGCATCGGGATGGCTGCCCAGCCACAGCGCCACCCCCATTACCATGACGAAGAGGACGGCGATGACGACGCCGAAGTTCACCAGGTAGACGCCGGTGAAGTAGCCCTCCTCGCGGACGAAGCGGACGCCGCAGCGCGGGCACCGCTCGCGCATCGACCACCAGGTCCGGAACAGCCTTCCGCCCCCGCAGCGGGGGCAGCGCCGGATCAGCCCGCGCCGCAGCATCAGCGCCCAATCGGCCTCGGGCTGGGTGGCGTCGGCGGCGGAGACGTGCACGGGCATGGCGGTCCTCTCCCCATTCGACACCCCCAGCCACCCCCCTGGCGAGTTGACGGCTATCCGGTGACGTTCCGTCGCCGTGAGCGCGAACTCACCCACACTCTGTGAGATTTTTCTGGACACGAAGAGTGGTCGTATGCCAAGATCAGTCACAGAAAGTGGTCGGAGCCCAAGATCCGGTCACTGTCCAGGAGACCAGAACCTCATGAAGACCCTTCCCAAGATCCTCACCACCGCCCTGGCCGGGGCCCTGGCGCTGGGGGCCACCACCCTCGGTGCCACCCCCACCGGGGCCGCCCAGGCGGGTGTGACCCACCCCGTCGTGGTCAACGCCAACCCGGTCGACACCACGCCCCACGTCCTCGACGGCGAGACCCACACCGTCCTCGACCTCGGCTCCCGGGTCCTGGTGGGCGGGGCCTTCACCAAGGTCAAGCGGTGGAGCAAGCCCGAGGTCTTCACCCGGAACAACCTCTTCGCCTACGACAAGGCCACCGGCACCATCGACCCGGCCTTCGCCCCGCAGCTGAACGGCAAGGTCACCGCCCTGCTCCCCGCCGCCGACGGCAAGGTGTACGTCGCCGGACAGTTCAAGAACGTCGGCGGCGTCGCCGGCATCTCGTACCTCATCAAGGTCGACCCGGCCACCGGCGCCCTCGTCCCGGCCTTCGCCCCCGCCGTCAACGGCATGGTGTACGACATCCACCTGGCCAACGGGAAGCTCTACGTGGGCGGCACGTTCACCAAGATCCGCAACCTGGTCCGCAGCAACTTCGCCGTCATCGACCCGACCACGGGCAAGGCCGGCACCGCGGACGTCGCCTTCACCACCGCCACCCGGGGCACCACCCGGGTCATGCGCTTCGACGCCACCCCCGACGGCCGCAAGCTCGTCGTCATCGGCAACTTCACCAAGGTCGGCGGCCAGACCCGCCAGAACGCCGCCGTCCTCGACCTCACCGCCGCCGGGGGCGCCACCGTCAACGGCTGGACCACCGACCTCTACCGCACCGGCCTGTGCAGCTCCAGCTACGACACCTACGTCTACGACGTCGACGTCTCGCCCGACGGTGGCTGGTTCGTCATCGTCACCACCGGTGGCCCGCACGGCACCTCGACCCTCTGCGACACGGCCGCCCGCTGGGAGACCAACGTCAACGGCCCCGCCGCCACCACCTGGCGCAACTACACCGGCGGCGACAGCCTCACCTCGGTCGCCATCACCGGCCCGGTCGTCTACGTCGCCGGCCACCAGCGCTGGGCCAACAACCCCCAGGGCGCCGACACCGCCGGGCCGGGCGCCCTCACCCGCCAGGGCATCGCCGCCCTGGCCCCCGCCACGGGCAAGGCCCTCACCTGGAACCCGGGTCGGGAGCGGGGCCTGCGCGCCTTCCGCATCGTCCCCACCCCCGAGGGCCTCTACATCCTCAGCGACTCCACCAAGTTCGCCAACGAGTACCACCCCCGCCTCACCTATCTCACCGTCGCCGGCGGCACCGCCCCCGTCGTCGCCTGATCGCCGATCTCGTCCCCCACTTGGGAGGGGGACGGAACCACCGGCTGCTCGATGCCCCGTCACCTCTTGGAAGGGCGACGGGGCATCGTGCCGTCCCGGCCCGGATCATGGGCACGGCTCCCGGCCCTCGGCCATGCTGCCGGGGTGGCGATCTCTCGTGACCTCCTCGCCGTCGGTGCCGGTGCGATCCGCCTGGCCTCCGGCGTCTCGTTCCTGATCAGCCCGGAGGCGGCCAACAAGCTCTGGGCCAACGAGCCGACCGACGACCCGACCGCCTCCCTGCTCCTCCGCTCGATGGGCTACCGCGACGCCCTCGTCGGCGGGATGCTGCTGCGGGCCGGGCTGAAGGGGTCCGCCACCGTGCCGGGCTGGTTCCTGGCCAGCGCCGGCGCCGACCTGGCCGACCTGGCCGGGGGCCTGGCCAACCACGACCGCCTGTCCGAGCGGTCGAGGACCATCGGCGTGTACAGCGCCGCCGCCGGTGTCGCCATCGGGGCCCTGGGCGCCTGGCGCGCCGCCCGCCGCCGCTGAAGGTCGGGCCGATCAGAGCGTGCAGGGCGCCACGTCGAGCCCGGCGGCGACGCTCGTCGTGAGGTACGCCTCGCCGAGGGTCGTCGGGTCGAGGAGCTCGGTCGGCGGTCCCAGCGCCGTGCCCTCCAGGGATGCCTCGACGAGCCGAGCGCCTCCGCCGGGCAGGGACCGGATCCCGACCACGTGAGTGCCGCCACGCGACCACCGGGCCGAGGCCAGCTGGCCGTCGAGCTCGTCGACCCGGCCGGTGCCCACGTCGACCAGGCGCGGCCCGCTCTCGACGCCGGCGCCGCTCACCAGCACCCGGCCGTCGCCTCCGGCCCACTCGAGGGTGGAGCCGTCGGTGCCGTCGAAGGTGTCGTCGACGGCCGCCCCCACCTCGGCCACCGCCCGGAGGCCGGACCCGTCGACCGCCACGACCCACAGGGAGAAGGTGGTCGACGAACCGTCCGGGGTGTCCACCTCTCGGACGAAGGCCAGCCGGCGGCCGTCGGGCGACCAGGCGACGGCCAGCGCCCGCTCCAGCTGGACGCCGAGCGTCACGATCGGCCGGGGGTCGGCACCGTCGGCCCCGGCGACGACGATCTCGTCCCGCCGCCGGTCGAAGTCGCTCCGGACGAACGCGACCGAGTGCCCGTCGGGCGACCACGACGGGGCGCGGTCCTGGCCGCCGACCGGGGTGACGGCCACGGGGTCGGCCCCGGCGAGCCCGACCGCGGTGAGCGACGTGGACTCCGGGCCGGCCGACTCGTAGTCGCCCTCGGCGGCGACGACCACGACCCGCTGGCCGTCGGGCGAGAAGCTCGGCTGGCTCGCCACCGTCGGGGCGGCGAGGCCGACGGAACCGCCGGGCCGCACGACACGGACCTCGGGCACGCCCTCGGCCACGTCGACGGTGACGGCCACGGTCGGCCCCTCGGCGCAGG